>NZ_JAUZVL010000011.1:0-125060 GCF_031844545.1 Arthrobacter sp. AB6 | reverse complement strand
GATGGTCCGGCCCGCCGTCGTTCCGGTTACCCAGCCGCGTTGCGCGGCTTAGTGGTGGCTGACCCCCAGCGGGCGGCCCTTGGTTTCCTTGGCGAGGACAACGCCGATGGCGGAGATGACGCACAGCACCATGATGTAGATGCCGATGGACCCGGTCCACTTGGTGGACTGCAGCAGCGTTTCAGCGATAGTCGCCGCGAATGCCCCGCCCAGGATGGCGCCGAAAGCATAGCCGATGGAAATCCCGGAGTACCGCACGTTCGCGGGGAACATCTCGGCGTACATTGCTGACATGGGCCCGTAGGACAGCCCAAGCCCGATGGTGAGGACAAACAGCGCCAGGCCGTAGAACCAGATGTTCTTGGTGTCGATGAGGGCGAACATCGGGATCATCCAGGCAAAGATGATGGCGTAGCCCGTCAGGAACGTCTTGACCCGGCCAATGCGGTCCGAGAGCCAGCCGCCTGCAAGGGTGAAGATCAGCCAGCCGAAGGAGGCCAGCGTGGTGGCCAGCAGCACCTCCGGGGTAGGCATCTTCAAGGTCCTGGTGGCGTAGGCAATGAAGAAGGCAATCAGCAGGTAGCCGGCCGCATTGTTCGCGATGAAGATCATGGTGGAGTACAGGACCGGCTTCTTGTGGCTGCGGACCAGCTCGCCCAGCGGTGCCTTGCTTTCCTGCTTCCGGGCAGCCATTTCCCGGAAGACGGGGCTTTCGGCCACCGCCCGCCGGATCAGGTAGCCCACCACGATAAGGAGGATGGAGAGCAGGAACGGCACGCGCCAGCCCCAGGCCGCGAAGTCCTCCTTGGACATGCTGGTGTTGAGGAAGAAGAGCAGGCCGGTGGCCAGGATCATGCCGATGGGCACGCCGATTTGCGGGTAGGCGCCGAAGAGGCCGCGCTTGTTCAGGGGCGCATGTTCAACAGCCATCAGTGCCGCCCCGCCCCACTCGCCGCCCGCCGAGAAGCCCTGAACGATGCGGAGAATGATCAGCAGGACCGGCGCCCAGGCGCCGATCTGGGCGTAGGTGGGCAGCATGCCGATCAGGGCTGTGGCTGCCCCCATCATCACCAGGGTGAAGACAAGCATCGCCTTGCGGCCCAGGCGGTCGCCCAGGTGGCCTGCCACCACGGCGCCGAGGGGCCGGAAGAGGAAGCTGATGCCGATCAGGGCGAATGACAGGATCTGTGCCAGGCCGGGGTTGGACTGGTTCAGGGGCGCCAGGAACAGCGGTGACAGCAGCGTCGCGGTCAACTGGGCAAAAATGAAGAAGTCGTACCACTCGATGGTGGTTCCGACGAGGGTGCCGGCGAGGACCTTGCGTTCCTCCCGCCGGGAACTGGGACCGGCGAGTGTGTCCACCTTGGAAGGTGTGGTCATTGAAACTCCATTGTTCAAGGCAGCAGAGCTGCCGGGACGCCATCAGGATTACCGACAGAACGGTCAGTTAGTTAGTAGGGTACTACGAAAATGTGAGGCACAACACGGCCGGGGAAAACTTTTATGCACAGCCTGCTGAACTGCGGGAACCTCCGGAAAGCTGTCCTGACGTTTGGGCTGCGTCAAGGCCAGTTCTATATTTGAATTGCCGTTTCGAATTGAGGACACCGCACGTCTGGCCGGGAACCCCCAGGGCAGCTCCTGCGGCACGTGCCACCTAGGATGGTCACCATGAATCCCACCGCTGCAGCCGCGGCCGGAGCAGCGCCGGCACAGGCGTCCGCGTCGCAAACCCTGTCCCGGGGAATCCGCGCCCTGGAGATCCTGGCGGCAGCGCCCGGCCCACTGACCATTGCCGAACTGGCGGACGCGATGGGCGTGCACCGATCGGTCGCGTACCGCATCCTCCGGACCCTGGAGGACCACTCGCTGCTGGTGCGGGACGACGCCGGGCGGGTCCAGCCGGGGCCGGGGCTTGCGGTCCTGGCTCGCGGAGTTTCGCGCAACCTGCAGGCGGCCGCCCTTCCCGAGCTGACGCAACTGGCAAACACCCTGGACATGACGGCGTTCGTGGCAGTGTGGGACCACCACGACTGCATCACCCTGCTCACGGTGGAACCCAGGCACTCGGGCGCCACAGTGGCCCAGCATCCCGGCACCCGCCATCCCGTCAACGCCGGCGCTCCTGGCATCGCCATCCAGTCGGCGCTCACCGAGTCCGAATGGGACCGGCTGGCCACGGGAATCCCCTACCGCCCCGAAGCTGCCGAGGCCCGCCGCGCCGGATACTCGGCCAGCCACGACGAGGTCATCGCCGGCGTATCCTCCCTGGCTGCGCCCGTCCGGGTTCCCGGCAGCCGGCCGGCCGCCCTCGCCGTCGTCTATATCCGCTCATCCCATGACCCCGCGACGGTGGGCGCGGCGCTGGTGGAGAGCGCCGCCAGGATCGAGCGGCAACTGGTTTAGGGCCTGCGGCGAAGAACGACGGCGGACCCGGCACCGAGGAGTGCCAGCACCGCTGCGGCGCAGACCGGGACAACGAACGCCGCTGTGTAGCCGTGCAGTTCGGCCAGCTGGCCGCCAAGGGACGAACCAAGGGCAGTGCCGGCCACGATGCCGCTGGCCAGCGCCGTCATTACGGTGCCGAGTCGTCCCGCCGGCGCGACGACACCGCCCACGCCAAAGACCGTGACCATGACCGGCCCCACCGGGAGGCCCAGGACCAGCAGCGCTGCCACCATCCCATGCATCGAGGACGGCAGCAACAGGAGCAGGGCCAGCCCTGCCATCAGCCCGGCGCACAGCGCCCACCGCCCGGACAGGCTGAAGGCCTGCGGCCAGTAGGCAACGGACAATGCCGCCGCGGCTGAGCTCAGCCCCATGACGGCGTACAGCAGGCCGGCAACCTCCGAGCCTGCGAACATTCCCGAAAACGAGCTCAGGGCGGCCTGCGTCGAGCCGAAGAACGTTCCCATGCACACCATGGCAAGCACCGGCAGGGCCACCGCTGCCGGCAGGCGCCCGGACGCGTTTCTTGCACCCTGCAAACGCCGGTCCGCGGCGGTCCGGTCCGCCCAGCCCGCCGGAACTGCCTTGATGGCCGGAACGGCCTGATGGGTGCGGTGCACGGCGAAGGCCGGAACGAAGGTGATGGTCATGGCCGCCGCAAGGGCAAGGGGCAGCCAGGGCGCCAGCAGGCTGGCCAGGATTCCCACCAGTGCCGGCCCCAGGACGAAGGTCACCTCATCCGCGGTGCTTTCGTAGGAGAGGGCGGTGTGCAAGTCCTTCGCCTTGTCCGCAGCAGTCCCCCGGGAGGCCAGGGCCATCCACCGCACCCTGGCCAGCGGTCCGACCTGCGGACAGCTTGCACCGGACACGAAGGCGGACGCCAACACTGCCGCGGTACCACCGCCAGGCTCCCCCATGACCCACACTGCAAGCATCAGGGCCACCACTGCCACGGTATTAAGGAGGGCAGCAATCAGCAGCACCGGGCGTTGTCCGTGCCGGTCGGCCAAGGATCCCAAGGCCGGAGCGCCCAACGCCGAACCGATTCCGACCGCACCGGCAGCCGTCCCGCCCAGAGCGTAGGAACCGCTGGCTGACGTAACCAGGGTGAGCGTGCCGACTGTCAGCATGGCCAGCGGAAGCCGCGCAAACAGCCCCAGCGGTATAAAGCCCGGGCCGGCAAGATGGGGCAGCCGGGCGAAGCGGCCGCGACTGGGAGCCGGGTTGGCGGCGGCTTGGTTGGCTGAGGCTTGGTTGGCGGCGGCAGGCGGCTCAGTTAACCGGGCCGGTGCGGGCGCCGGGGAAGGCAACGGTTGTCCGGCAGGGACGGCGGCTTGCGGGCTGGCAGGTGAGGTGGATGAGGTCAATTCCGGGCTCGTTCATGTTATGCACACCGTCCCTCCTCCCGATGCGCGCAACCCGGTAACTGTCCGATTATATCCGGCTGCCGCGGTGGCCGGAACGGTCACACGGGAGCATCCACCGCGTCGGAGATCCGCAGCGTCGATCCGTTCCGGCCTTTCAGGACCTGGAGCTGGGCGCCGATCCGCTGCTTCATCTCTGCCACGTGACTGACAAGCCCCACCACGCGGCCGCCGTCCCGGAGGCCCTCAAGGGCGTCCATCACCTGTTCAAGGGACTGCTCATCCAGGCTGCCGAACCCTTCGTCCACGAACAGGGTCTCGATCTCCACTCCACCGGCCTCCTGCTGGACCACGTCCGCCAACCCGAGCGCCAGGGACAGGGAGGCCATGAACGACTCGCCTCCGGACAGCGTGGAGGTGTCCCGGTGGAACCCGGTCCACTGGTCCACTACCTCCAGGCCAAGCCCCGACTTTGCACCGCGTGCAGCCTTGGCATCAGTGTGCTGGAGCAGGTACCGGCCATCGCTCATTGCCACCAGCCGCTCCGAGGCCGCCAGGGCCACCTGCTCCAGGCGGGCGGCCAGGACATAGCTGTTCAGGCTCATCCGGTAGGTGTTCTCGCCCCGGCCTGCTGCGGCATCCGCCAGGCCCGCGAGCATCTGTGCCCGCTCGGCAGGCTGCCGCGCCGATCCTGCCAGATCGCCATACTCGGCCCGGATACCCCGGAGCGAGGCCAGGCACCTGGACGCCATGCCGGCAGCAAGGTCCGCGTCCCTGGCTTCCTGCACGGCGGTGACCGCAGCTTCCCGGAGCGCCGCAAGCCGCGCCGGGTCCACTTCGTAACCGGCCGACTTTTCTTCCAGTGCCAGCACAACATCCCCGGAAACGAACAGTTCCGCCACCCTGGCCTGCTCGTCCTGGGCGGCCCGCACGCTGGCCTGGAGGGCAGTTGCCTCGGCGGCCTCAAGCAGCTGCTCCCGGGCCTCGCCGGCGGTTGCGAAGCCGGCGGCAGGAAGAGCCTGTTCCAGCTGCTCCCGTGCCTCGGCGGCCTGGGCCTCCGCCTGTTCCAGCTGGGCCTGTGCTTCAACCGCCTTATTGAGGACTGCCACCGCGTTTTCCAGCGCGCGCAACCGCTGGGCCAGGCTCCGGTGGCTTCCCCTGAGCCCGGCCAGTGCCTGGTCAAGGGCGGCGGACTGTTCGGTCACATCGGCCAGCGAGGCCACAGTCCGGGCAAGCTCGGCTTCTGCGTCTGTCCTCGATTTTTGTGCTGCTTCAACAGCGGCCCCAAGCTTCTCGAGCCGCAACCGGACAGCGCTGAGTTCCTTGACCGCGGCCTCTGCCTCGGCAGCAGCCAGGCGCGCGCGGACCGCGCCGTTTTCGGCCTCTTCCGCGGCCGTTTCCCCGCCTTGTCCAGCCAGGACGGCCACCAATTGGCTGGCTTCTGCCAGTTCATGGGCAACCACGGCACAGGCGGCCTCCGCCGCCTCGTGGATACGCCGCGCTTCTTCCTCCTCCTGCGCGAGCCCTGGACCACCCGGACCGCCTGCGGCGGGGGCGGGATGATCGGTGCTGCCACAGACGGCACAGTGCTCCCCAGGGACCAGCTTGGCTGCCAGCTCAGCAGCAGCGTTTGCGAGCCGCTCTTCCCTGAGGTCCAGCCAGTGGCGTTTTGCTTCCAGCTGGCTGTCCCGGAACTCGTCATACCGGACTTTGACCTGGTCCCGGACAGCAACGGCCCCGCCATAGCGCCTGACGACGTCGAGCAGCTCCTCCGCGGCCGCGGCTTCCTTCCGCCGCAGGGCCTCGGCACCCGCCCGCTGCTCGAGATCCTGCAGCCCGTCCTGGAGGCGGCGCCGCTCGGCCTGGAGTTCTTCGGAGCGGCTGCCCGCCTGCACGAGGACGGCGGCGAGTTCTTCCTGCTTTTTCACCAGCCCGCCATGGCGCTTCCGGAGGCCCAGCAGCCTGTCCTCGTCCGGCACCCGGGCCTCCACGACGGCAAGGAGCGAACGCAGGCGCCCCAGTTCGGCGGCGCAGCCGGCAGCGGCTCCTGCCCCGTCCGCAGGCGGGACCGCGCCAATTCCCAACTCCAGTTGGGCCAGCTCGGGGTCTTCCCCTGCGGCCATGCTGAGCAGCGTAAAGGCGGACTCCACGGCAGTAGCGGCCCGCCGGACCTTCGCGGCACCTGCATCAACGTTCAGCAGCTGCCCGTGCAGCACCTCCGCCTTCCGGTGCCGGGCCAGCCGGAGGAGCTGTTCCTCCAGCAACTGCGCCCCCTGGTCCACGGCCGCTTTCCGGGCCGCGGCGGAATCGAGTTTGCGGCGCCGCTCCCCGCGCGCTGCTTCCGCTTCCACGGCGTTCCTGCATTCGGTGCTTGCGGCTTCGGCCCGTTCCGCGCGGCCCGCCAGTTCCGCCAGGCGCCCGTTGACTGCGCTTTCAAGCCATTCGAGGCGGGCCACGGCATCGTCCGGAGATGGAGCGCCTGCCTCGTCCAGCCCCAGGCGGGCCGTCTCCGACTCCGCCCGCGCCGCAAGGATTTCGAGCCGGCCGGCGAGGAGCGAGACTTCCTCCTTGGCTGCCTGCGCCTGGCGGGCCAGTTCCTGCTCCACCGCTTCAAACCGCTCGGTGCCAAAAAGCTTCTGCAGAAGGTCCAGCCGGTCAGTGGCCTTGGAACGGAGGAAAGCAGCGAAATCGCCCTGGGGCAGCATCACCACGCGGGTGAACTGCTCCCGGTCCATGCCCAGCAGGGCCAGTATCTCCGCGCCCGCCTCGTCATTGCGGGCGGACTTTTCCGTCCAGGTTCCGCTGACGCGTTCGCGCAGCAGCGTCTTGGCCTGCTGCGTGGTGAATCCGTTCTTCCCCCGCGCGCTCGGCTTGTCCCAGGCCGGTGACCGCGTCACTTCGAAGCGGCGGCCCTGGGCCGAGAACTCACAGGTGACGGCAGGCTCCTGCGCCGGTTCCGCGTGGTCGCTGCGGAGCCTTTTCCCGTCCTGGCGGGCCCCGGGAACGGAGCCGTACAGGGCGAAGCAGATGGCATCCAGGACGCTGGTCTTTCCTGCCCCTGTTGGGCCGTTGAGCAGGAAGAGGCCATGGGCGCTGAGCCTGTCGAAGTCGATCTCCTCGGTACCGGCAAACGGCCCGAACGCGGAGATCAGGACGCGGTGGATCCTCATCGTGAAGCCTCCAGGAGCCGGACATTCTCTAGCGCAACGGCAACCGCTGCTTTTTCGGCATCGTCGGGAACCCTGCCGCGCACATGTTCCAGGAAGCCGCAGCACACTGCGAGGTCGTCCGGCGCGTCGGCCAGCCTGCTGCTGTAGCTTGAGGCGGCGGCCTGGGTTCCACCCTCCGGATCAAAGCCAAGGACCAAAGTGTCCGGGAACCGGGAACGGAGCCGCTCCATGGCCCGGGCGGGCCGCTGGGCGTCGGTCAGGGTGACCTGGCAGTAGGCGGATTCGGCCCACTGGTGCGCGGGCGATTCCAGCAGCTCCGCCAAGGGCCCGCGCAGCACGGCCAGTGCGCGCGGCGCCGGCCACAGGACTTCCCGCACCGAGGTGACACCCTCGGCGCCGAGGTCCACGAGCCAGCCCCCTTTCTGGTGGGTGGCTTCCGAAAAGGAGTAAGCCAGCGGCGAGCCCGAGTACCTCACGTGGGGCGACAGGGTTTGGCGTCCGTGCAGGTGCCCCAGCGCCGTGTAGCTGAAGCCCTCGAAGAGGTCCAGCGGCACGGCGCCGACGCCGCCGATGCTGAGGTCCCGCTCGCTGTCCGAGCTGATCCCCCCGCTGGCGAAGGTGTGGGCAAGGACCACGGAATGCACAGTGGCCGAGGCCGACCGCCGCTTGATGTCCTCGCGGATCATCCCTGTTGCGGCCCGGGTAACCTCAAAGTGGCTGGGGGTGTCCGCACCCAGTTGTTCGGCGACGAGCCGGGGTTCGAGCCACGGAATGCCGTAGATGGCCAGCACGGCCTCGCCACCTTCCCCGGCAGCTGTTTCCCCCAGCGGCAGTAGCAGCGGTTCGTCCAGGGCCTCGATCCTGGTCCGGAGGTGCACTCCCCCGCGTTCCAGGAGCCGGGACGCAAAGCCCAGTCGGATGGCGGAATCATGGTTGCCGCTTGTCAGCACCACCTGTGCGCCGGCCGCGGCAAGGCGCACCAGGGCCTCGTCAAGCAGGCGTACCACGTCCACGCCGGGAAGGGCGCGGTCGTAGACGTCCCCCGCCACCAGGACAACGTCCACGCGGTGCTGCTCTACAGCGCCGACCAGCTGGTCAACGAAGGCGCGCTGGGCGTCCAGCATCCCGACGCCGTGGAAGGACCGGCCCAGGTGCCAGTCCGAAGTGTGTAGTAACCGCATGTTCCTAAGCTATCGGCTGCCACTGACAGCGAAGGCAACCGCCGCGGCCACCGGGATCAGCCCCGCCTTCCTTCGAAGAAGTCCTGGGCTTCGCTGGTCCCCGGCTGGGGTTCGTCCGCGCGCGCATCCGGGCGTCCGCCCGCACTGGCAACGGCGGAATCTGCGGGCGCGGCGCCGTCTGCGTCCTGCTTTCCAAGGGCAGGGCCGGCGGCCGGCCGGCGGCCGCCAGCAGCCGCTCCGAAGCTACGGAACACCAGTCCCGCAAGGGCAGCGCCCACCAGCGGGGCAGCCAGGAAAACCCATAGCTGCGCCGCAGCCCAGTCCGAGCTGAACAGGGCGGACGAGACTGCCCGGGCAGGATTAAACGGCAGGTTGCCCACAGACTGGCCCAGCTGCAGGAGGACCGCAAAGGACAGTCCGACTGCCACGGCTGCGGCGGACCGGCCGCTGCCGTCCCGGGATTCGTCCCTGCCGGAGGTCCCCAGGAAGACTGCAACAACGATTGCGGCTCCGAGCATTTCAAGGAGCAGCACCGCAGCAAGCGGCGCCTGGATGATGGAGTGTTCGCCAAAGCCCGCCGTGACAGTGTCGAAAGCAGTGCGGCTGTCCGCGATCCCCGGCAGGGTGCGCAGGATTCCGAAGAGGGCGAGGGCGCCTGCCAGTCCACCAGCCAGCTGGGCACCGGCATAGGCGGCAGCGGCGCCGGCCCGGATCCGTCCGGCCAGGAGGTGCCCCACGGTGATGGCCGGGTTGAAGTGGCCGCCAGAAACGTGCGAGAAGGCGAGCATCGCGGCGGTCACGGCAAGGCCGGCGGCAAGTGCCGCAGGGAGGGGGCTGGAGTCCGGGATGGTGAACAGCGGAACACCGAGGCCGGCCACCACGATGAACAGCGTGCCGAATGCCTCGGCCCCCAGCCTGGGCAGCAGCCCGGGGCGGGAGGCCTCCGGACTGCGGGTCAGCAAAGCGTCGTGATGGTCAAGGGCGGGCGTACTCATGGTGGACCCTTTGGTAGGCAGAAGATGGCGGTGCGGCCGACGGGCAACCCCCCCATTATTCCAGCTGCTGTGGGCGTTTGCTGTGCGCTCGCGTCGACCCGGACGGCTAGGGCCGGGCACCCGTCAGGATGCCGGCCCCCGCCGCGGTAAATTTGCAGCATGAGCATTGAACCCGGCCTGTCCGCGCCCGCACTGAGATCACGCATCCACGGTTGCCTGCTGGGCGGCGCGTTGGGCGATGCCCTGGGTTACGCCGTCGGGATGGACTCGATGGAGGAGATCAGGCGCCGGTTCGGCGAGCGCGGCCTTACCGGTTTCCGTGAGCTGTCCGGGAGCTCCTTCTCGGACGAGACCCAGTTGACCCTTTACACGGTTGATGGACTGGTGGAGGCGCTTGAGTGGGCAAATTCCGGCGTGGGCGCGGACGTCAATGCCTGCCTGTGGCTCGCTTATCTCCGGTGGCTCGGCACGCAGGGAGAGCCTGCCCCTGCGTCTGCCCCCACTCCCCAGCCGCGGTGGATCGACCGCCAGGCGGTGCTCCACAAGCGCAGGCACCCGGATGAGACCTCCATCTCCGGGCTGGCCACGGGCGAGATGGGCACTGCCTTCCGGCCGGTAAATCCAGGATCGAAAGGCTACGGAACCGTGGTGCGTTCGGCGCCGTTCGGGCTGGTCCCGCATATCACGCCCGACGCCGTCTATAAGCTGAGTGCCGACGCCGCGTCCCTGACGCACGGGCACCCGTCGGCGCGCCAAAGTGCCGGAATCTTCAGTCTGCTGATCCACCGGCTCGTCACGGGCGAAGGGCTCCCCGAGGCGGCTGCCGCGGTGGCCGCCCACTCCCGTACGCTCAACGAGGTGGCGCCGGAACTGCCCGAACGCCTGGAATCCGCCCTCAGGCTCGCGGGCAAGGGCGTCGTCACCCCGGAGGAACTCACGGACGCGCTGGGTGAAGGCCGGACCTCGGAGGAAGCCCTCGCCGTCGCGCTTTACGCGGTGCTTGCCACTGCGCCCGGCACAGGCATGCCGGGCGCGGACAACGAGGGCAGGGACGACGCCGGCGCAGACACGCTGCCCGTCCGGCACTTCCGGGCGGCGCTGGCTTTGGCGGTGAACCACGGCGGGAACAGCGATTCCACCGGTTCACTGGCCGGGAATATCCTGGGGGCCTTCTACGGCGAGGAGTGCCTGCCCGCAGAGTGGCTCGGATCGCTGGAAGCGCCCGAGGCGGTCCGCGGCATGGCCAATCTGTTGGTGGGGGTTACGACCGCCGAAGGCTGATGTTATTGCATGCCTCGCAGACGTCTTCGGGGATCAGTCCACGCCGCTGCAGGAACCCGAAGATCACGCAGCCCAGGCAAAAGCCTGCAAAAGCCTCAAGTGACGCCGCCACGACCAGGATGCCCAGCACTGCCCAGGCTGCGGGCGCTGCCCCTGCCACGAACAGGACCAGGGCCGTGGTGGACACTGCGGCCCCCATCCCCTGCGCGAAGCGCTTGGGCGGTCCGGGGACCAGCTTGACCCGTCCCAACCGCGGCGTGATGACCTTCACGGACAAAAGCGCCAGCGGCGAAACCCTCGGTCCGAACAGCACACGCAGCCAGAATCCCGCGGCGATGGCCGCCAGGCCCCACACTGAGCCGCTCACCGCCGTCACAACCGCGAGCAGCACAACCAGGCCCGCGGTCACGCGTGCGGCGTACTCATTGACGGGATTCGGGAAGGCGAACACAGAACTCATGAGCCAAGGGTAGGAGCGGCCGGTCCGGCAACCAAGGTTTGTTGCGCCGGATGAACCTTCGGACCCTCAGGCCATGGCCGCGGCCGCGAAACCGCCCACCATCTGCAGGAACTCCCCCTCGGAGAGCACCTCGATGGCCTGCCCCCGCTCATGGAGCTCCAGGACCCGGCGGGCCTTGCCCGTCAGCCTGCCGGACCGAAGGTCCGAGGCGATAAAACCGTCGCCCACCACCAGGACCGTGGTGCGGCCGGTCACCCGGCTTTCGGGCCGGGCACCGACGTCGGCAGAGCGCCTTTTCGCCTCCGGGCGCCCCATGGACAGCTGCCCGGTGAAGACGACGGTCTGCCCGTACAGGGGATGGCCGGGCTCGGCGTCGGGGTTGGGCAGCGGGTTGGCGCCCTCCTCCGGCCAGCCCGCCTGGAAGGACCGGAGCGGCGCAGCAGTGCTGCCGGACCCAGCCGAGAGGGCGGCCAGGCTCTGCTTGGAGAGCGCATCCGTCGCCGGGTGGAAAGCCTGCTGCCGGGGCATCACCAGCCCCAGGGAAAGGTAGAGCTCGGCGACGCTGTTGGCCTGGTTCCTGCGGGCGATGTCGATCAGGATCCCCGCGCACGCCCGCGCGTCCTCGGCGGCGTCGTGATGGTTCACCAGGGGAACGCCGGCTTCCTCGGCGGCGAACGGCAGGGAGTTGGACACCAGGGAATAGCACCGCCGGGAGAGCATCACGGTGCAGACATAGTCGTAAGCCGGCCCCGGCAGGCCCGAGACCTCCAGGCCGGAACGGATCACGCCGAGGTCGAAGGCGGCATTGTGCGCCGCGAGGATGTCGTCGCCGATGAAGGCCCCGATTTCAGGGAAGAGGTCCCCGAAACGGGGTTTGCCAGCCACGTCCTCGGCCCGGATACCGTGGATCCGGACGTTGTGGTAGTCAAAGTGGTCGTGGTCCTGCGGCGGCCGCATGAGCCACGAAGCTTCCTCGACGATCCGGCCGCCCCTGACCTTGGTCAGGCCGACTGCGCAGGCCGAGCCCCGAAAGCCGTTTGCAGTCTCGAAGTCGATCGCCGTAAAGTCCAAACCCACGGCCCCCACCTTACCGTCGGAAACCGTCCAAACCCGTCAAGTACCCTTGAGGGGTGAACTTTCCTGTGATGAACCACCTCGCCGTGTCCATGCTGGGCGGGGCAGGACCGGTCCAGCCCCGGCTGGCCTCCTTCCTGCCCGACTGGCTGAACCCCCAGGTCTTCCTGGCCGATCCCGCCCTGGCACCCTGGGTGGTCCTGCTGGTCTGCGGGATCGTCTTCGCGGAAACCGGCCTGCTGGTTGGCTTCTTCCTGCCGGGTGATTCCATGCTGTTCACCGCCGGACTGCTGGTGGCCACGGACACCATCAAGTTCAATGTGCTGCTGTTTGCGCTGCTGATCGTCATCTCGGCCATCGTGGGAAACCAGACCGGCTACTTCATCGGTTCAAAGGCCGGCCCCGCCATCTTCAACAAGCCAAACTCACGCCTCTTCAAGCGCGAGAACGTGGAAAACGCGCACGCGTTCTTCGAAAAGCACGGCGGCAAGGCGCTGATCCTGGCCCGCTTCGTCCCCATCATCAGGACTTTCGTTCCCGTCATCGTGGGCGTGGCCCAGATGAGCAAGAAGAAGTTCTTCCTCTTCAACGTCATCGGTGCAGTGCTGTGGGGCGGCGGCGTGACGCTCCTGGGCTACCTGTTGGGTGACCGTGTGCCGTGGGTCCGCGAGAACCTGGACATCATCTTCATCGCCATCGTCCTGGTTTCGGTCCTCCCCATCGGCGTGGAGGTCCTCCGCGGGATCTCCGCCAAGCGGCAGGCGAAGGCCTACGGCACCGATCCGGTGGACGAGTTCATCGAAGAGCACGCCCCCGAGGACGAGCAGAAGACGCCGCGCCTGCCTTAGGAAGTCGCCAGGGATCCGACGCAATAAGGTGTGCCCCCGTTCCGCCGGTGGCACACCTTTTTGTTTGTCCAGCCAGCCGGCCACCGGCAGGCGTCAGGCCTTTGGCGCCCGAAGGGCCTCAACGATGGCAGGGAGCAGGGCGCGGAACGCCTTGCCCCGGTGGCTGATGGCGTTCTTCTCCTCGGCGGACAGCTCGGCACAGCTGCGGTCCTCCCCCGCGGGCTGGAGCACCGGATCGTAGCCGAAGCCGCCGTTCCCCCGCGGCTCGCGCAGCAGGATCCCCTCGAGTTGCCCGTATTCCACTACCTCGCGTCCGGGGGCGCCATCCATGTCCGGGACAGCGAGGGCCGCCGCGCAGACGAATGCGGCGCCCCGATGGTGGTCCGGAACGTCCGAGAGCTGGCTGAGCAGAAGCCGGAGGTTGGCGTCGTCGTCGCCGTGGCTGCCGGCCCACCGGGCTGAGAAAATCCCCGGCGCCCCACCCATGACGTCCACGGCAAGGCCGGAGTCGTCCGCGATGGCCACCAGGCCGGTGGCCTCGGCAACGGCCCGGGCTTTGAGCAGGGAATTCTCGGCGAACGTCACGCCTGTTTCGACGACGTCCGGGGCACCTGCAGCCGCCGCGTCCACCACCTGGGTGTCGACGTCGAGCCCGGGCACCTGTCCGCGCAGCAGTTCGCGCAGTTCCCGGAGCTTGCCCTTGTTGTGCGTGGCAAGGACCAGGCGGGGGGCTGTGCCTTGCCACGGAGCGGGGGCCGTACTCACAGCGTGTCTGCCAGGGTTTCCCGCTGGATGGCCGCGAGCTGCGTAGTGCCCAGCAGGGCAAGGTCCAGAAGCTGGTCCAGTTCTGCCCTGTCAAAGGGTGCGCCCTCAGCCGTGCCCTGCACCTCCACGAATTTGCCGGAGCCGGTGACCACCACGTTCATGTCCGTTTCAGCCCGGACGTCCTCCACGTACGGCAGGTCCAACATGGGAACGCCGTCGATGATTCCCACGGACACCGCGGCGATGGTGTCGATGAGGGGCTGGGCGTTCTTTGCGATCAGCTTGTTGTCCCGGGCGAACCGGATGGAATCAGCGAGGGCAACGTAGGCGCCGGTGATGGCTGCCGTGCGGGTCCCGCCGTCGGCCTGGAGGACGTCGCAGTCCAGCACGATGGTGTTCTCGCCCAGGGCCCTCGTGTCGATGATCGAGCGGAGCGAACGGCCGATCAGCCGCGAGATCTCGTGCGTGCGGCCGCCGATCTTCCCCTTGACGGATTCGCGGTCGGAGCGGGTGTTGGTTGCCCTCGGCAGCATGGCGTACTCGGCGGTGACCCAGCCGCGGCCTTCCCCCTTGAGCCAGCGCGGGACCCCCGCGGTCAGGGAGGCGGTGCACAGGACCCGGGTGTTGCCGAACTCGATCAGGGCCGATCCTTCGGCCTGGGAAGACCATCCGCGGGTGATGCTGATGGGCCGGAGCTGGTCGGGAGCGCGGCCGTCGGCACGCACGATGGGCACTGCAGTTGCTTCAGAAGTCATGCCTTTAGCTTATCCACTGCAGGTGCTGCCGACGCCTGGCCCTGTTTCGGAGGCCTAGATGGTGTAGTGGACCCCGGCAACCGCCACCGCAACGTCGCCGCCGAACACCGGCCGGGCCTCCGCCATCACGGTGGTCTGGGACGTCCATACCGGAATGTGCGTCAGCAGGAGCCGGCGCGCCCCCGCGGCCGCGGCGGCCTCCCCCGCACGCTTGCCAGTGAGGTGGACGTCCTTGATGCCGTCGTCGCGGCCTTCCTCGAATGCAGCTTCGCACAGGAAAAGGTCGGCGTCCTTCGCGGCTTCCTCAAGCCCGGCGCAGGAATCGGTATCACCGGAGTACGTCAGGGTCCGCGAGACGGTGCCGCCCTCCTTGTCCGGTTCCACCACTTCCACCCGCAGGGCGTAGGCCTCCTCCACGGGGTGGTTCACTGCAAAGGGGGTAACAGTGAAGGGGCCCACGGTGACCGGCTGGCGCTCGGTCCAGTTGGTGAAGTCGAATTCCTCATGCATGCCCGGGTCCAGCGGCAGCCCGTAGGCGGTGGCCATCCGGTCTGCAGTGGCGGCCGGTCCCCAGACCGGAATCCGTCCCCGGCCCCAGCCGCCGGGCTTCCAGCGGACGGCCACGTGGAGGCCGCAGAGGTCCATGCAGTGGTCGGGGTGCAGATGGGTCAGGAAGATCGCGTCGATGTCCTCGAGGTCCGTGTACCGCTGGATGGCCCCCAGTGCGCCGCTGCCCAGGTCCATGACCACTTTCCAGGTCCGCTCGCCGTCGTTCGCGGTCAGGAGGTAGCAGGATGCAGGCGATCCGGGACCGGGAAACGAGCCGGTACAGCCGACGATGGTGAGCTTCACTGGCCCGGCCCCCCGGTGGCTGACGTGCCAACAAAGTTGGAGATCCGCGGACGGGCGGCGGCGTTCCGGGCGGCAGCGATCATCTCGGGGGTGATCCGGGCCAGGCTGCCGGTGGGGTACTGCGCGGACACATGGTCCACGTGCCGGACGGAGAGCACTTCCGGGCCAAGGAACCGCCTGGCCAGGGCCTCGAACTGGCCGGCGTCTCCGGTTGCCACAAAATGGTGTTCCGGGGGTGCGGCATCCGTGCGCTGGAGACCGTGCGTGGCAAGGGCGCGGTAGACGTCCTTGGCGGTCTCCTCGGCGCTGGATACGAGGGTCACGTCCGCTCCCATGACGTAGGAGATGACCCCGGTGAGCAGCGGGTAGTGCGTGCAGCCCAGGACCACCGTGTCCACGCCCGCCGCCTTGAGGGGAGCAAGATACTCCTCGGCAACAGCAAGCAGGGCCGGCCCGGTGGTGATGCCTGCCTCCACGTAGCTGACGAATTCAGGGCATGCCACCGAAGTGATCGCCAGGTCGGGAGCCGCGGCAAACGTGTCCTCGTAGGCCCGCGACCCCACCGTGGCGGAGGTACCGATCACGCCCACCCGTCCGCTGCGGGTTGCAGCCACGGCACGACGCACCGCCGGCTGGATGACCTCGATGACGGGAATGCCGTACTTGGCCGTGTAGCGCTCGCGGGCGTCCCGCAGGACAGCGGCCGACGCCGAGTTGCAGGCAATGGTGAGCAGCTTGACCCCGGAGTCCACCAGTTCGTCCATCACGCCGAGGGCGTTTGCCCGCACCTCCGCGATGGGCAGGGGGCCATAGGGTCCGTGCGCCGTGTCCCCCACATAGAGGATGGACTCGTTGGGCAGCTGGTCGATGATGGACCGTGCCACCGTCAGGCCGCCCACGCCGGAATCAAAGACACCGATGGGCCGTGACTCCACGGCGGCAGGGAAGTCGCTGGCGTCGGACCCGGCGGCAGCGCCTGCCGGCGGATCCATGCTCGAGGCTCTACTCATGATTATTCGAGGATAGGGCTTCCCTGCAGCCCCAGCCATGAACTTGTGGCCAGCAGCTCATGTCTGGTGTGTCACAGCACGGGGACGGAGAACGGCCTGCGCCGCTCATCGGCGGGCGTCCAGGGACTGCAGCATGGCCTGGACCAGTGACTCCTGGAGCCAGGTGGCAAAGTTGTAAACCAGCGCCAGGTAGCTTTCCACGTCCTCGGCCTGGGACCAGTCCTGCATGAGGTGGACGTGTTCGGCATCCTCCTCATCCTGGATGTCCAGCCGCTCAGCCAGGACAAGCCGGACATCGTTCAGCGCCATGGACCAGTGCTTCGCCCCTTCGGGCGTCAGCACGATCTCGTCCTTGTCCAGGTCCAGGGCGGCCGCCTGCAGGGCGCCGATCTTCGTCTCCCGCAGCGACCGTTCGGTGAGCTGGCGGAACTCAAGGGACGCACCGGCGTCGTCCTTCATGACATTGGGAAGGAGCCGCTTGACGGCGCGGTCCGACGGCTCGGCGACGTCCATGTCCAGTCCGATCAGTGCAGCCAGCGGATCCTGACCGGCCCGTTCCTCCGGCTGGAGCATGGAAATGACGTCACTGATGAGGCTGCGCAGCAGGTCCCGCTCCGCCGGTTCCAGGTAGCCGGCAATGCCCTTGAGTCCGTATTTGAATGCCTTAGCCACGTTTCCCCTTGCCCTGGCCCGGTCCGCCGGATTTCCGGGAGGGGCCGCCGTTCCCGCCGCTGGCCTTCTCCACTGTTGCCCACAGGCCAAAGCCGTGCATCGCCACCGCGTGACGCTCCACCTGTTCCTTGCTGCCGGAGGCAACAATGGAGCGGCCCTTTTTGTGGACCTCCATCATGAGCTTGTTCGCCTTGCTCTCCGAGTAGCCGAAGTAGCTCTGGAAAACGTAGCTCACGTAGCTCATGAGGTTGACGGGATCGTTCCAGATCACCAGGTTCCAGGGGATGTCCGGTGCGGTCAGGGAATCGGTGGATTCCGCTGTTCCGGTCCGGGTGCCCACCTGTGTATCAGGGCCGGGCGCAACGCTAATGGTCATCTGTCCATTCTATGGGGAGGACGGCCCCTCGCCGGCGAGGGGCCCGCGGCGAAGCGAAGCGAGACGTGGGAGCCGGTGGGTGGGCCCACGCCGGCGGGGGTCCCGCGGCGAAGCGAAGCGAGACGTGGGAGCCGGTGGGTGGGCCCACGCCGGCGAGGGGCCCGCGGCGAAGCGAAGCGAGACGTGGGAGCCGGTGGGGACTAGAGTGATTTTCGTGAGTACCTCCACCGGCTGGGACCATCCCCGCACGTCCTTTTACACCGACCACTACGAGCTGACCATGCTGCAGGCGTCGCTCCATTCGGGGGCCGCGCACCGCAAGTCGGTGTTCGAGGCGTTCGCCCGCCGCCTGCCGGACGGCAGGCGCTACGGGATCGTGGCGGGCACCGGACGGCTGCTGGAGGGCATCGCCAACTTCCGCTTCGGGGACGCCGAGCTGGACTTCCTGGAGCGCACCAAGGTGGTCAATGCGCAGACCCTTGAATACCTGGCCTCCTACCGTTTTTCCGGGGATATCTGGGGCTATCCCGAGGGTGAAGCGTACTTTCCCAACTCCCCCATCCTGATCGTCGAAGCCACCTTCGCCGAAGCCTGCATGCTGGAGACCTACCTGCTGTCCGTGCTTAACCACGACAGCGCCATCGCCTCTGCCGCGTCCCGCATGGTCAGTGCCGCCGGAGGCCGCCCCTGCATCGAGATGGGCTCCCGGCGCACCCACGAGGAAGCGGCCACCGCCTCCGCCAGGGCGGCCATCATTGCCGGGTTCGACAGCACCTCCAACCTTGAGGCCGGCATCCGCTACGGGATCAGGACGGTGGGCACCGCCGCCCACTCCTTCACCCTCCTGCACGACACCGAACGCGACGCGTTCGAGGCACAGATTGCGTCCCTCGGGCACCATACGTCCCTGCTGGTGGACACGTACGACGTCGAAGCGGCCGTCCGCACGGCAGTGGACCTTGCGGGTCCCCACCTGGGAGCGGTCCGGCTGGATTCCGGAGACCTGGTTGCACAGGCCCAGTGGGTGCGCCGCCTCCTGGACGACCTCGGCAACGAGAACACCAAGATCGTGGTCACGTCCGACCTCGACGAGTACGCCATTGCTGCCCTGCAGTCCGCCCCGGTCGATTCCTACGGCGTGGGCACCTCCCTGGTCACCGGCTCGGGCGCACCCACCGCCAGCATGGTCTACAAACTGGTCAGCCGCACGGACGATGACGGAAACTTCGTCTCCGTCGCCAAGGCGGCCAAGAACAAGGCCAGCGTAGGCGGCCGGAAATACGCGCTGCGCAAGCTGGATGAACGCGGCATCGCCACTGCCGAAGTGGTGGGCGTGGGGCACCGGCCCGAGGATGACGGCAATGACCGCCCGCTGCTCCAGCAGTTCATGAAGAACGGGGAGGTGCTGCCGGGCTGGACCGGCCATGAAGGCGTGCTCCGCGCGCGCCAGCGCCATGCGGATTCCATGGCGGAACTCCCCCCTGTGGTCAACCGCCTGCAGCGCGGTGAAGCCGCCATCCCTACTCTCTATGAAGAAAACTGAGGAGGACTGATGTCCCGCGCACTGATCATCGTCGACGTCCAGAACGATTTCTGTGAGGGCGGTTCGCTCGCCGTTTCCGGCGGTGCGGACGTTGCCGGCGCCATCAGCGAATATGTGGACGCCCACCACGGCGAGTTCGACCACATTGTGGCCACCCAGGACTGGCACATCGACCCCGGCGCCCACTTCTCCGACACGCCGGACTTCAAGGACAGCTGGCCGCCGCACTGCGTGGCCGGGACCCGGGGCGCCGAACTCCATCCGGACCTCGACACCGAATACATCCAGGCGTACTTCCAGAAAGGCCAGTTCGCCGCGGCCTACTCCGGCTTCGAGGGCCTCCTGGCCCCTGAAGACGCAGTGCCTACGGGAGAACGCCAGCCGGGAGCCCTGCCAGGACCGGCCGGCGAGGAAAAGTTTGCCCCGGACGAGGACGCGATCGGGCTGGATGACTGGCTGCAAAGCCACGACGTCGAAGACGTTGTGGTGGTGGGAATCGCCACCGACTACTGCGTCATGGCCACGGCCCTGGACGCCGTCCAGGCGGGCTACTCCGTCACCGTGCTCCGGTCCCTGACTGCGGGGATCGCGGAGGACCTGGAGGACGCAGTGGCCGAAATGGAACTCGGCGGGGTAGACGTCGCCTGATTCCCTGGCAGCTTCGGCCGCTACTTGCGGCCGATGAACCAGTCCTGGAGCTTCCGCAGCCGGGACTGCAGCTGTTCCTCGTTCGCCTGGGCAACCGGCGGGCCGCCGCACACCGTCCGCAGCTTGGTATGCACCACGCCGTGGGGGGTCCCCGTCCGGGCTGACCAGGCGGCCACGTTCTTGGCGAGCTCGTTCCGGAGGTCCATCAGCATCCGGTGGTCCGGGACGGCGGGCGCAGGGGCTTCCGCCGCGGCGGGCGCCTTCCGGTTTTTCCGGTTCAGCTGCTCGTGCTGGCGCTGCCGGAGGAGCGTGCCCACCTGTTCGGCGTCCAGCAGCCCGGGAATGCCCAGGAAGTCCATTTCGTCGTCGGACCCCACCTCGCCGCCGGTGCCGAACTCGCCGCCGTCAAACAGCACCCGGTCAAAGGAAGCCTGCGAGTCCAGGGCCTCGAACTTGCCCTTCGTCAGGCTGTCCGACGCCTTGTCCTCCCGGTTGGCCTCCGCCATCAGCGAGTCTTCCGGGTTGAACAGGCCGTCGGCGTCTTCCTTCTCCGGGCGGTCCAGGGCGTGGTCCCGTTCCGCCTCCATGGAGTTGGCCAGGGCCATCAGCTGCGGCACCGAGGGCAGGAAGACCGACGCCGTTTCCCCGCGCTTGCGGGCACGCACGAAGCGCCCCACAGCCTGGGCAAAAAACAGCGGCGTTGACGTTGACGTGGCGTACACGCCCACGGAAAGCCGGGGTACGTCAACGCCTTCGGACACCATCCGGACCGCCACCATCCAGCGTTTCTCGCTGGCGGTGAATTCCTCGATCTTGCTGGATGCCTTGGCGTCGTCGGAAAGGATGACCGTGGGCGATTCCCCGGTGATCCTCTTCAGCTGCCCGGCGTAGGCCCGCGCGTCCTCGTGGTCCGTGGCAATCACCAGCCCGCCGGCGTCGGGGACGGTCCGCCGGACCTCGCTGAGGCGCTTGTCAGCACCTGCCAGGACAGCGGGGATCCACTCACCGGCGGGATTCAGGGCAGTCCGCCACGCGTGGGAAGTGATGTCCTTGGTGACGGCGGCTTCGCCGAGCGAGGCCGCCATCTCTTCACCGGCGCTGGTCCGCCAGCGCATCTGTCCCGAATAGGCCATGAACATCACGGGACGGACAACGTGGTCCCGCAGGGCGTTGCCGTAACCATAGGTGTAGTCAGCCTTGGAGCGGCGGATCCCGTCCCGGTCCTCGGCGTACTCCACGAACGGGATGGGCGAGGTGTCCGAGCGGAACGGCGTACCGGTCAGCGAGAGGCGCCGCACTGCGGGGTCGAACGCCTCGCGCAGGCCGTCACCCCAGGACAGGGCCTCGCCGCCGTGGTGGATCTCGTCCAGGATCACCAGGGTGCGGGCAGCCTCGGTCTTGGCACGGTGCAGCAGCGGTTTGCTGGCCACCTGGGCATACGTGACGGCCACGCCGATGAAGCCGCGGCCGTGCTGGCCGTCCGAGTTCTTGAAGTTGGGGTCGATGGCGATCCCCACCCTGGCCGCCGCATCCGCCCACTGCCGCTTGAGGTGGTCAGTGGGCGCCACGATGGTCACCCGATTCACGGCGCCGGAGTCAATAAGCGTGGAGGCCACGCGGAGGGCAAAGGTGGTCTTGCCGGCGCCGGGGGTTGCTACCGCGAGGAAATCACGGGGGCTGTTGCGCAGGTATTGGTCAAGCGCTTCCTGCTGCCAGGCACGGAGTTTCGGGGCGGTTCCCCAGGCTGCGCGTTCCGGATAAGCCGGAGGCAGGGTGGGGCCGCCAAAGAGCGTCTCCGTCACTATTTGTTGTTGCCCGAGTCCCCTCCGGGACCCTTGCCGCCGTCGTTGCCCGGGCGGAGGCCGTCATAGACCTCTTTGCACATCGGGCACACCGGGAATTTCTGCGGGTCCCGGCCCGGCGTCCAGACCTTGCCGCACAGGGCGATGACGGGCTCCCCCGTCAGCGCGGACTCCATGATTTTTTCCTTGCGCACATAGTGCGAAAAGCGCTCCCGGTCCCCGGGTTCCACTTCCTGGCGCAGTTCCTCGCGCTCAATGGTGGCTGTGGACGATCCAGCCCCGGAAAGCTCGCGCATCGGGTCGTTCTCGAGAGGGTCCGTCATGCTAGTCATGCGACCCATCTTAGCCGTTCCGGCGGTGCGACGTTCGACGCCGGAGGCTGCCGCCGCGCCGCCCGGAACCGGCCGCCGTCGTACTTTTCCGCTGGGTACCGTGGCGGCCGGCCCACGGTCAGCCAGCGGCCAGCCGGTGGTCAGAGGCCCTGCCAGGCGGGCTTGTTGTCATAGGTGTGGCGATAGAAATCCGCCAGCTTCAGCGCCGAGGCGGCGGCCTGGTCCAGCAGGACGGTGGCGTGCGGATGGAACTGGAGGATCGACGCCGGGCAGATGGCCGAGACGGGACCCTCCACGAAGTCGCGGACCGCCTGGGCCTTGCGCGCGCCCGTTGCCACCAGGATGACATGCCGCGCCTCCATGATGGTTCCGAGGCCCTGGGTCAGGACGTGGTGCGGGACCTCGGCCAGGCTGCTGAAGAACCGGGCGTTGTCCCGCCGTGTCTGCTCGACGAGGCTTTTGATGCGGGTCCTGGAGGCGAAGGAGGACCCTGGTTCGTTGAAGGCGATGTGGCCGTCCGTACCCACCCCCAGGAGCTGGAGGTCGATTCCGCCGGCGGCCGCGATGGCTTCCTCGTAGGCGCGGCAGGCGGCCGGGATATCCTCGGCTGTCCCGTCAGGTCCGTGCACATTCTCCGGGGAGATGTTCACCCGGTTGGTGAATTCACGCCGGATGACTTCGCGGTAGGACTCGGGATGGCCGGCAGGAAGGCCCACGTATTCGTCCAGGGCAAAGGCGTGCGCCCGGCCAAAGTCCAGGCCGTCCCGTTCGTGCCGGGCGGCAAGCTCATCGTAGACGGGCAGCGGGGACGAGCCCGTGGCCAGGCCCAGGACGGCATCCGGTTTGCGCCGCAGGAGTTCCTCGATGGCGTCCGCGGCGAGCTTGGCGATCTGTTTGCTGCCGTTGAGGATGACTACTTCCATGCTGTTCCTTTCCGAAGCGTTTCAGCGGTTAACGGTCACTTGGGCCAGGAGCTCGGGACCGCGGGCGTCCAGCCATTTTCCGCCCAGCCGCACGCCTGCCACGAACAGGATCAGGCCCAGGGCCGTCCCTGCGGCAAGGTTGATCCAGCCGAAGAGCCTGTCGCCGGTCACCAGCTGGGCGGTCAGGAGCCCGGCCTCCGGCAGGACCAGGACCATCAGGACCACCAGTCCGCCGAACTGCACCGCGAGGGTCTGCCCCACATTGCCCGGCGGTTTCTTGAAGGGGCTGTCGCCCGGCACCGGAACGGCAACGGTGTAGCGGGCGGAGACAACCGAGGACAGGCCCAGGCCGGTGAACAGGACGCCCATGCTCAGGCCCAGCTGGCCGGGCAGGGCACCCCAGTCCCCGGTGAAGGCGGAGTGCCCGACGGCGAACACCAGCACCACGGGCAGGGCGAACGCCAGGCAGGCCAGGGCCCGGCCCAGCCGGTCCGCCACGCCCTGGACGCCCGTGGCCAGGTGGAGGGCGAACGCGGTGTTGTCGTAGGACACGTCGGCGGAGATGGACCAGGCGAGGATGAATGCGCACAGCGGGGCGAGGAAAGCCAGGCTGGTGTAATCCCCGGTCTGGCTGCCCTGGAACAGCAGCACCACGGGAAGCAGCGGGATCACCACCAGGGAGCCGGAATACCGGGGATCCCGGAACCAGTAGGTGAGGCATCTTGCCATCACCGCGCCCGCCGGGACGGCGGGCAGGATCCCCAGGAGTCCCAGCCTGCCGCCTTTCCGTTTCCCGCTGCCTGCGTAGGGAGGAGTCACCAGCGCGCGCTCGAGCAAAAGCTTCCAGGCCCACGCAAGGGCGGCAAGGGTTGCCGCGGAGAGTATCACCTTCAGGGCTGCCGGGCCCGGCTCGCCGGCGGCGACATCACCGGCAATGGACCATGGGGCCCCGAGCGGTGTCCAGGACAGCATGCGGGCAAAGCCGGGGAGGAATCCGGCGGACGAGGAGATGCCCTGGGCTACTCCTGCCACGATCGGCCCCATCAGGACCAGTGGCACCATGAAGGCGATGGCACTGACGTCTTTAAAGCGCCGTGACGCCGCCAGGCTTGCCGTTGCCGTGGTGACCACCTTGGCGATCACGACGCAGGTCAGCACCCCCAGCACTGCTCCTGCGAAGGCAGCGAGCGCGGGAAGGACGGCCCGGGACCACGTCACCACTGTTGCCAGTGCAACGAGGGACGTTGCCACCCCGGGAATTCCGACCAGGCCGCCCAGGGCCAGCCCCGCCAGCATCTGGTTCATAGGGATTGCAAAGGTCGTGAAGCGCGCAGGGTCCAGGGTCATATCCGTTGCTGACGCCACGACAGGCACGATCCCCCAGCCCAGGACGGCGGCGGACCCGCCCAGTACCACGGCGCCGTAGGCAAGATCGTGGGGCGCGTTGCGCAGCAGGACCAGGACCACCACCAGCATTCCCACCAGACCGAATGCATAGAGTCCGGCGAAGGCCAAGCCCACGAGCTGCCAGGGGCTGCGCCGCAGGCCGTTCCGCAGCAGGGTGAGCTTGAGCCTCAGAAGGTGCGCAACCATTCCAGTCCCTCCGTGTGGCTGCGGCCGCCAACCAGCTGGACGAACCGGTCCTCAAGTGTTGCCCCGTCGCGCACCTCGTCCACGGTTCCCGCGGCCAGCAGCCGGCCGCCGGCCACCACTGCCACGTGGTCGCACATCCGCTGGACCAGGTCCATGACGTGGCTGGACACCATGACCGTGCCGCCGGAGGCAACGTAACTGTCCAGGATCGAACGGATGTTAGCCGCGGAAATCGGGTCCACCGCCTCGAAGGGCTCGTCCAGGACCAGGAGCCTGGGCGCGTGGATGAGGGCGGAGGCCAGCGCAATCTTCTTGGTCATGCCCGCAGAGTAGTCCACCACCAGTGTCCCGGCGTCGTCCTGGAGGTCCATGGCCGCGAGCAGGTCCGCGACGCGCGTGGCCACGACCGCCTTGTCCATTCCCCGCAGCAACCCGGCATAGGTGATCAGCTGCTCCCCGGTCAGCCTGTCAAACAGCCGCACGCCGTCAGGCAGGATGCCCATTAACCGTTTGGCTTCCAGCGGTCTTTGCCATACGTCCACGCCATGGACCACCGCTGTTCCAAAGTCCGGGCGAAGCAGGCCGGTGGCCATGGACAGCGTGGTGGTCTTGCCGGCACCGTTGGGGCCCACTATGCCGTAGAAGGAACCAGCCGGCACGTCCAGGCTGATGCCGTCCACGGCGATTTTGCCGCCGAAGCGCTTGGCCAGTCCCCTGATGGACAAGGCAGGCAGGTGTGCCGCAGGGCCGGGAAGCGCGGCCGGGTCCGGTGGCAGCGCCGGGTCGGGTTGCGGAGCAGTCATGAAGCCAGCGTAGCCCTCAGTCCACCCCTTGGGGGTCCTCCCGCAGGACTAGTAGAAGAGGCGTGGCAACGCCGCTCCAGCTGTGCCCTTGTGCTGCCGGCGGGCCTCCAACGGGCCCGACGTCAGAACGAACGCCGGGGAACGGCCCGTTCGTATTGCGGCGGCCACGCAATATCGTGGCCCAGTTCGAAGGCGGCCCGCAGCCACCAGTGCGGGTCCCGCAGCGCTGCCCTGGCAATGAGGACGCCGTCAGCCTGTCCGGTGGCGATGGCATGTTCAGCCTGTCCCGCCGAGGTCAGCAGGCCAACGGTGCCGGTGGCAACTCCGGCTTCCTTGCGGATGGCGGCGGAAAAACCGGTCTGGTAGCCGGGGCCGGCCTTGATTTGCTGATGAGCCACGGCACCCCCGCTGGAAACGTCGATGAGGTCCACCCCGTGTTCGGCTGCCTGCCGGGCCAGGCGCACCGAAGCGGCAAGGTCCAGGTCCACCCCACCTTCCGCCCAGTCGCTGGCGGAGATCCTCAGGAGCAGCGGCATGGACTCCGGAATGACCGCCCGTACGGCGTCCACCACTGCGAGCATCAGGCGGTTCCTGCCGGCTTCGTCCCCGCCCCACTGGTCATCTCGGGTATTAATCAACGGGCTTTGGAACTGATGGAGCAGGTACCCGTGGGCGGCATGGATTTCCAGGGTGTCGAAGCCTGCGTCCACGGCACGTCCGGCAGCTGAGGCGAAATCGCCGATGACGCCGTGGATCTGTTCCCCGGTCATCGCGGCGGGAACGGCATAGCCGTCGAAAGCCGACGCCGAGGGGCCCACCGTGGTCCAGCCGCCGTCGGACTCCGGCACGCTGCCCTGCCTGCCGGAAAAGGGCCAGTAGGTGGAGGCCTTCCTGCCGGCATGGGCGAGCTGCACGCCGATCTTGGCCTCCGCCGGGCCGTGGCGGTGCACGAAGGACGTGATCCGCTGCCAGGCCTCGGCCTGTGCGTCATTGTAGAGGCCGGCGTCCCGGGGACTGATCCTGCCTTCGGCGTTGACGGCCGCTGCCTCGGTGAGGATCAGCGCTGCGCCGCCGGCGGCGAAGGACCCCAGGTGCATCAGGTGCCAGTCGTTCGGCACCCCGGGGGCGTCGTCGGGATCGCAGCTGTACTGGCACATCGGTGAGACCCAGCCCCGATGCCGGAGCTCCAGTCCTCGGAGTTTCAGCGGCTGGAACAGTGCCGGCACTAGAAGAGGACTCTCGCCAGTGCCTGGCGCGCCTTGCCCACCCGCTCGTCCGCGGCCCCCACTACGTCGAACAGCTCCAGCAGGCGGACGCGGGCAGTTTCACGCTCCGGGCCAAAGTTCCTCCCGATGAAGGAGACCAGCCGGTTCAGCGCATCCTCCACGTGGCCGCCCACCACATCCAGGTCCGCCACGCCCAGCTGGGCCTGAAGGTTGTCCGGTTCGTTGGCGGCCAGGATCCGCAGGGCTTCGCTGTCCTGCGCGGAGAGCGGCTGCAGCCTCGCCATCAGCTCCACCTGGGCCAGGCCGGCCTTTGCCTCGTGGTCCGAGGGCATTTCGGCCAGCGCCTGGCGGTAGGCCTCGGCTGCTGCGGCGTAGTCCCCCGCCTCAATGGCGTCAAAGGCCGCCTGGTGCAGCGGTGGCAGGGGCGCCGGACTGTCGTCTCCACCGGCACCGGCACCGGCGCCCAGGCTTCCGGTCACTCCGTTGGCCGCTGCCACCTTGAGCAGTTCGTCAAAGAGGCTGCGGACCTGCTGTTCGTCTGCGCCGCCCTGGAAGAGCGGTACTGGCTGGCCCTTGAGGACGGCCACCGCGGTGGGCACGGCCTGAACCTGGAAGGCCTGGGCCAACTGCGGGAACGCCTCGATGTCCGCGGCGCCGAGGACCAGGCGGCCGCCGTAGCTAGCCACCACCCGCTCCAGGACGTCCAGCATGGTTGCGGACTCCGGCGAGTAGGAAGCCCAGAGCGCAAAAACAACCGGAACCTGCGCGGAAAGCTCCACGAGCTGCTGGAAATTGCCTTCCGTGACGTTGACTTTCAGTTCCGGCGAACCGGGAGCATCGGGGGCCGCCCCTGCAGCGGCACCGGGAGATCCGCCCTGCGGCGTTCCGGTCCCGGCAGGGGACGCGGGGCGCTGCTTCAGCGTGGAAAGGTCGACGGCGCCGCGCAGGTTAAGCAGGTTGGCAGCGGCAGGAGGGACTGGGCGGGAAGCTGGCGAACTCATGCTTTCCACTCTAGCCACTCCGGCCGCTGCCGGGGCTACTGCGGGAACCGGGGTTACTTGAAGCTGGCCCCCGTCAGCCCGCGGGTCGCAGCGACGAGCTTCATCGGATCGGTTGACCCTGCGGGCGGCACGTACACGGCCACGGACTCCGCGAAGCTCAGGACCATGCCGGTGGTGGTTTCCTTGCCGCCGGCCAGGGCTGCGGCGTCGTCACCAATGGTGAGCTTGTCACCCGCGGCCTTGGGGGTTCCCTCGAAGCCGAAGTTGATCCGGCCCACGACCAGGGCGCCGCCGTCTGCCGTCCGGAAGACAACCGTATTTTCCGGAGCCACCTTATGGGTGAAGGAGAAGGTGCCGTTCTCGCCGGCCTTCACCACCTCGGCCTGGTAGGACAGGGTGTCGGCAATGTACGGCGAGGACTCCCCTTCCACGAGCTTGTCCTTGTAGGCGGACTCAGCGGAGGTAAGGCGGTCGGCAAGGCCTGACATGGCTTCCTCACCGCTGTAGAGCAGGCCGGTCTTGTCGCCGGCAGGCAATGTATCCGTACCGTCCCGGTTGATGGTGGGGAAGGTGGTGCCAGGCTGCAGCGGGTTGGTTTCCACGAGCTTGTAGTTTTCGCGCGGAGAGGGCTGGACCAAGGTCAGCAGCTGCGGCACCACGTTGCCATCACCCTGGGTTACGGCCATGACGGACCGCGGCCACTCGCGGTCGCTGGTCACCACGGTCGTGAGCAGCTTGGTGGAGCGGACCGGCATGCGGGCCTCGTAGGAGCCCACCTGGGAACGGATCTTGTAGTTCTGGGTGCGGACTTCGAGCTCGGTGCCACCCACGCGGTCCGCGAGCTTGGCCGCATCCTTTGCAGCATCGCCGGCGTCAACGGCGCTGGAGACCTGTTCCAGGATCCTGCGGAACTGGGCATCCAGCAGGACCGGTCGACCGGACTGCTCCTGCGCGGCGGACGAATCCGGGGAAGGCGCCGGCGACGTGGCGCTGGCGGCGGCACCGGTTCCGGCCACTACAGCAACAGCCATTACTCCGGCGGCCGCCATGGTAACCCGCGAGGACCGCGCCTCGTTGCGGGCCCGGGCGCGCTGCGCAAAGCCGCTGCCCTTGCCGTCGCCTTCGCCGTTGCGCTTGCGGGCGGAGAGCAGGGCCAGCGCGATTCCACCCAGGATCAGCAGCGAGCCGAGAGTGATCAGCGGGATGGCCCAAGGGGTGGACGTGTCATTGGGGAACGTCATGGAAACCGTGGCCGGCGCCGGCTTGGTTCCGTCGGACGCAAGCAGGAGGGTCCAG
The DNA here is from genome assembly GCF_031844545.1 of Arthrobacter sp. AB6. NCBI lineage: Bacteria > Bacillati > Actinomycetota > Actinomycetes > Micrococcales > Micrococcaceae > Arthrobacter > Arthrobacter sp. AB6. The sequence goes on along the minus strand of NZ_JAUZVL010000011.1, from coordinate 96,642 downwards.
TCGCCGTCGGCCGGTGCGTTCCACGAGTACTCAAGCTCGCCGCTCGCGTTCTCGGTGGAAACCCAAAGGTCCGAGCCGGCCGGGTTGGGTGCAGTGGCTTCGCCGTCGGCGTGTTCAACCTGCAGCGATTTCCCGTCCCCGGACACGCCGGTGATGGTGTTGTGCGCAGTCTGGCCCACCCAGGCATCCACGTCGTCCGGGCGGCCCGCTGCCAGGAGGAAGCTGCCGTCGCCCTCGATATTGATCTTGACGGTCCCGCCGTGAAGGGTGCGCAGGTTTTGGTCGATCACGGTCAGCGGGGCCTCGGCAGCATCAACCGGCGCGGTGGCCGTAAAAGTCTCGGAGGGGGCCCAGATGGTTTTCTGGCCGATGCCGGCCAGAAGTGTCAGGAGGCCGAGCAGCACGAGTGCGACTGCAGTCTTTAAACGCAAGGGAACACCTATCATCAGCGGGGGTTTCCTATCAATAGTATCCGTTTTGTTATCGAAGGCCCGGACCAGGGCTTCGGCGGGGACCTCCAGCGTGCCGGCGGCCGGGCCGTTCCGCTGCTGTTGACAAGGCTGCTGATAGTGTTTGCGATGATCATCACACCGGCCCGCCGACGCGGTGCCGCCAACGGAACAGGCCCTTAAAACCAGTGACTGACAAGACGGACGAATCCTCCGCGGCGCCAGAGAACCCGGTGGGTGGGCAGCCGCCGGCAGCCGCTCCGCAGGGTCCTGCAGCTGCCCGCAGGAAGAGGCCCGCCGCGGCCGCCCTCGGGTTGCTCCTTCACCGCCTGCGCCAGCCCCTCCCCGGCGCCCAGCCCCGGCTCCGGTTCGAAATGCCGCCGGAGTACTCCCGCCAGAACGGGGAAGGCGCCAGCCATGACAGCGCGGTACAGCCGCAGTTCGGCAGTCCCGGCCCCCGGATCTCGCCGCAGCATCCCCTGTACCTGGGCTTCATGGGCACGGTGGGCGTCGGACTTGCCCTGCTGGTCTACTGGATTGGCTCCAACACCACGCAGCTGCTGCTGTGGATTGTGGCTGCGCTGTTCATAGCGCTGGGGCTCGAACCTGTGGTCGGCTGGCTGGAAAGCCGGAAGATCCCCCGGCCCGCGGGAATCCTGGTGTCCGTCACGGTGCTGGTAAGCGCCGTCGTCGGCTTTTTTGCCACCCTCATTCCCACCATCGTGGAGCAGGTCACGCAGATCGTCGAGCAGGCACCGGTGTGGATCCGGGACTTCATCGACTCCGACTTTTTCCGCAGCCTGGATGACCAGTTCGGCGTGCGCGACCGGATCACAGAGGAACTGGAGAAGTTCGTCAACGACCCCGCCGCTATGGGCGGGATTTTCGGCGGCGTGGTGGGCTTTGGCTCCACCGTGGCCAACGGCCTCTTCGGCACCCTGATTGTCCTGGTGCTGAGCCTGTACTTCCTTGCCGCCCTGCCAGCAATGAAGAAGTGGGGCTACCGGCTTGCTCCGCGGTCGCGGCGGCACCGCGTTGAAGCGCTGTCCGAGGAAATCACCCGATCGGTGGGCAACTATGTGATCGGCCAGGCGGTGGTTGCCCTCCTGAACGCCACCTTCGCCTTCATAGTGATGTCCATCGTGGGCATCCCTTTCGCCCTGCTGCTGGCGTTCGTGGTGGCCCTGCTGGCGTTCATTCCGCTGGTGGGCGGCATGATTGCGGGGATCGTGGTGCTGCTGGTTTCGCTCACCGAAGGCTGGCAGGCGGCGGCGGTCTACGCGATCTGCTACTTCGCCTACCTGCAGTTCGAGGCCTACTTCATCTCCCCGCGCATCATGCAGAAGGCCGTGGCGGTCCCCGGCGCCGTGGCCGTCATTTCAGTCATTGCCGGCGGCAGCCTGCTGGGCGTGCTCGGCGCGCTGATCGCCATTCCGACGGCGGCCGCCGTCCTGCTGCTGGTCAGGGAGATCTACATCGTCAGGCAGGACCAGCACTAGGTGTGCGTCACCGGACCGGCCCCAGTCGTTCCCTAGGCTGAAGCTGTTGCCGCGGGCCCGTTCCATTCGTGCGGCAGTCCGGCAGCGCCCGATCCCGCCTCGGTGACGTCATCCACAATTTCGTTGAGCACCCGGGAGGCGTACTTCTCCCCCACCCACAGGTGCTTTGCGCCGTCCACGCCCACCACGCGGGCCTGCGGGACCAGGCTGAAGCGTTCGGCCGCCTCGGCAGGCTTGAGGAAGTCGTCATGCTCCGGCACCAGCACTGTGAGCGGCTTTCCTGATGCGGCCCACTGGAGCAGGTCCTTGTCCGTGGCGCGGTGCAGCGGGGGCGAGAGCAGGACGGCGCCCTCAATCAGGGACGCCACCGGCTCTACGGCTCCGTACATGAGTGCGAGTTCCGTGCCAAAGGACCATCCCACCAGCCAGCGGTTGGGCAGGCCCCGCTCGACGGCGAAGCGGACCGCGGCCTCCATGTCATGGCGTTCCCCGACGCCCTCGTCGAAGGCCCCGCTGCTGGTTCCGTGCGGGGAGGCGGTTCCGCGGGTATTGAACCGCAGCACGGCGACGCCCGCGAGCGCCGGCAGCCGGTAGGACGCCTTGCGGTAGACATGCGAGTCCATGAAACCGCCGTGCGTAGGAAGGGGATGCAGGGTGATCAACGTGGCATTCACGGGGCCGGATTCCGGCAGCGCCAGCTCGGCCACCAGGGTGTGTCCGTCTTCCGTATCCAGCTTCACCAGCTCACGTTTGGCGGGCAGCACGGTTGAGGCACGGATGGGGGCCGGCCCTGCGGCCTGATGGAATTCGTACGACGCCGGATCAAAAGTCATGCCTGCCAGCTTAGCGACAGGGGGCGCGACTTTGTCCGCTGCCGCTAGCGGTAGCGGTAACTGCGCGACATCCAGCAGTTGGTGTGCCAGTGCCGCCGCTCGGCCAGGCCGGCAGCGGCCCCGAACAGGTGGTCGTCTTTCCAGACCACCAGATGGGCAACGCCGGGCAGCACCGCCGTGGAGCATTCCGGACATATGTAGGTCTTCTCGGCGTTCCGGGCGGTCATGGTGCGGACCATCCATTCGCCGTCGGGCGCACTCTCCCGCCGCGCGATGCCTGCACGTGCCCGTTCGAGGTCAAGCTCGGGGACGTCCTGGCCGCCCCTCTTTCCGGCGCCCGCTTTTCCGGACCCGGAACCCTTTCCGGATACGGGACGGCGGGGACGGTTGGAGCGCGGCATGCATCCATTCTGCCCCAGCGGCAGGTGGCTTGGCTCCCGATCCGGCCGGAGCCACCCGCCGCAGGGGGCCGAAGACCCGGCGGAGCCCGCACCGCGCAGACGGTAGTCTGTACGGCGTGCGACTTGTCATAGCCCGATGCTCCGTTGATTACGTTGGCCGGCTGAAAGCCCATCTCCCGCTGGCCACCAGGCTCCTGCTGGTGAAGGCCGACGGCTCCGTCCTGGTCCATTCCGACGGCGGTTCCTACAAACCGCTCAACTGGATGAGCCCGCCGGCGACGCTCCGGGTGACCTCCCCCGAGGACGTGGACCTCGAGCTCGGGGTGGTGGAGCAGTGGACCGTCCAGTCGGCCAAGACCGACGACCGGCTCATCATCAACATCCACGAAAAGCTCGACGAGTCCTCGCACGACCTCGGCGTGGACCCCGGGCTCATCAAGGACGGCGTGGAAGCGGACCTGCAGCGCCTGCTGGCGGAACAGATTGAAACACTGGGAACCGGCTACTCCCTCATCCGCCGGGAATACTTCACGGCCATCGGCCCGGTGGACATCCTTGCACGCGACGCCGAGGGCGCCACTGTGGCCATTGAGCTTAAGCGCCGCGGTGACATAGACGGCGTGGAACAGTTGACGCGGTACTTGGAACTGCTCAACCGCGACCCCCTTCTTGCCCCGGTCCGCGGGATCTTTGCGGCCCAGCAAATCAAGCCGCAGGCAAAGGTCCTCGCCAATGACCGCGGGATCGACTGCGTGACCCTCGATTACGACGCCATGCGTGGCGTTGACGACAGCGAGTCACGGCTTTTCTGACGGTCGGCCACGGTGTTCAAACCCCGGTTGAATAAGCTCCTGACATGCGCATTAACCTGTTTTTTGCCGAAAATTTGTCCGTTTCGCCGTGCAAACCGTTGACCTGCGGGAACGGGCATGAAATTCTTGTCTCAGTCTTTGTGTAGGTGTTTTTCATGCTCGCAAGACATGTTGCGAGCGCGAAGCTCCTGCAACTCCGATTCCCTTTCCGGGACGGTAATTCAGGATTCTTCTCGCGGAGTGACCAAGGCCGGCACGAGGTGTGCCGATCTTAAAAAGTTCCATAATGAGGAGAAATAAATGGCACAGGGAACCGTCAAGTGGTTCAACGCTGAAAAGGGCTTCGGCTTCATTACCCCGGATGACTCGGACGGGGACGTTTTTGTCCACTACTCCGAAATCCAGACCGGCGGCTTCAAGACCCTCGACGAGAACCAGCGGGTTCAGTTCGAAATCGGCCAGGGCGCCAAGGGTCCCCAGGCTACCGGCGTAACGCTGGTCTAGTCCCGCATTCCGGCCGCTGCTGCGGCCGGCAGCGAAACAATGGTCCCCGGCAAATATGCCGGGGACCATTGTTATTGGCTGGACAGCTATTTCACCAGTTTCCGTACCAGGCGGGCGCCCTGCGGCAGCGAAAGCCCGGGCAGGTAGGCGCGGGTCAGGGCGCGGCCAATGGCCGGCAGGTGCAGCGGGTCCTGGTAGTAGAGGTAGAGCGCGCGGTACTCGGGCTTGAACCTGGACTTGAATGCGGCCAGGGACCGGAAACCGTACACAGGCTCAAGGGCGTGCCCCACCAGGTCCAGGATGCGCACGAGGTTCTCCGGCTCCGCCTGGGCACCGGACTCTTCGCCGGCCTCGTCAGCGGAACCATAAGCAGAGCTTCCTCCCTGGTCCCCGGGACGGCTTGCCAGCGGAGACCCGGACAGCGAGATGACCTCCACGGATCCGCGCAGCTCCAGCACGGCGGAGGCGATGAGGAACTCCATCACGCCGGGAAAGCCCTCGCTGCCGCGCCGCATTACGTCCAGCGTCCGGCTGACCAGCCGCCCGCCGTCGTAGACGGGAAGCCAACTGGTCACCCCGTGAACGGTCCCGCCCGCATCCACGGCAAGGCAGCACAGCACCTCGTCATCCTCGAGTTCATCCACGCCGCCCAGGGTGAAGCCCATCTCGGGCACGGATTTCCCGGCTGCCCATTCCTCGGAAACCTCGCTCAGCCTGGACCGGAGTGCCGCCGGCAGCGAGTGGTAGGGTCCCCACACGGCATGCACGCCCAGCTTCGCAGCCCGGTTAAGGGCTGTCCGGACGTTCTGCCACTCTTTACCCTTGAACTCGAGCTGGCGGATCGGCAGGCGGGTCTCCTGGGCAACGGCAACCCGGGAAAACCCACGCTCCTTCAGGGCAGGCCACACGGAGTCATCGCACGAGTAGAGCGCGGGAATCAGGGCATGCCCCCGGCAGTACGCCAGGAACCCTTCGGTCACGGACTGCTGGGCGTCGGAGGGCCCGAAAGCGCCGCCGAGCGTCAGCGCAACGCTGCCATGCTGCTGGAAGGCCACCGCACCCTTGCCGTCAGGACTGAACCAATAACTGTTGGGTTCCCACAGGGCCATCCAGGAGAGCGGGCCGCCGCCCTGGCGCAGCAATGCCCGCGCCCTCTCCCTGTCCTCCGCACCGGAATCGGTGCCGTGGGCCTTGCCCAGGAGCACCCACCACACGGCTGCCAGCGCGATGACCCAGAACACCGGTCCCGAATAGGCAAAGAGCATGGACTCCACGGTGTTGCGGTCAGCGAAAATGCGGTGGTAATACTGCGGGATGGGCACGGGGACATATTGCCTGGCCAGCTCGGCCAGGAGACCCAGCACGCCGCCGTCGCGGGTAAGTCCTCCCGCCCAGAACCAGGCAACGGCGTAGGACCCCGCCAGGGCGAGCCAGGACCCGCCCACCACTGCGCCAAGCACCCGCCGGGCTGACGGTGCTGTCTGCACCCGGAACTGCCGCCGGTTCAGCCACAGAACGAGCGCCAGCAGCAGCGGCACCACAACCAGCGGAAGGACGTGGGCAAAAGCCGACCCCATCGGCCCCGACTGCGGTCCTGGCCCGCGCGCGGGCAACAGCGCGAACAGGGCGAGATAGACGGCGGCCAGGGCTGTGACGGCAAGCTGGATGGCGAGGGCAATGTTCAGGGCCAGCCGCCGGCCGCGCCGCATGCCGTCAGCGCAAATCAGCAGCAGGACCACGGGAACCACTGCCAGCGCCAGGCCCAGCGGGCCCGCGAAACCGGCACGGCCGGCCTCAAGGCAGGATGCCTCCACGGTGCTGCCGCAGTTGAGCGCCAGCTGCCCCAGCGTCGGGATCGGGTTCAGCACCATGTCGCGGAGGAGCGCCAGGGGTCCTGTGGGTGCCCGCGCGATCCCCGTCAGGATGGGACCGACGGCGAAGACTGCCACCGTGAGGGCCAGGAGGTTCCTCGTTTCACGCCCGGTTGACCGGTGCCGGTGCAGCTGGCCCTGGTCCCCTTGGATCCACCAGCCCGCAACCAGCCCCAGCAGTGCCCCCAGCAGGCCGAGGACGGTTTCAGCGTGTCCCACATAGAGGACCAGCAGGAGGGAAACCGAAAGGGCCGCGGTCCGCAGCCTGCGCTGCCACAGGACCGGGAGCCGGGCGCTGCCTGCAAGCCCTGCAGTGAGCAGCGGCGCATACGGACCGATCAGGATGTCGTCAGCCATCCTGTCCAGCCAGCCGTCCTCCGCGTAGCCAGCAAGCTGGGTTGCCAGCAGGAACAGCGTGACGGCGGCAAACTGTCCGCCCAGCAGGAGTGCGATGGAAGCACGGGTGCCGAGTTTGCGTTCAGCGAGTCCGAGCAGCAGCACGATCATCAGCGACGCGGCCAGGTAGGCCAGCGGATTCGTGGCGAAGAACAGGCTGGTGAACAGCGACCACCAGTTGCCGTCCCGGAGCCCCGGGCCGCTCACGCCCGCAAGCCAGAGCAGTCTTTCGGGCGGCCCGGCCGCGAAGCTCCCGGTTACTGCACCTGCCGCCAGGAAGATGCCGAGCACGGCAAGCGTGAAGGGCATTGACTTCAGCGCCGCCGTGGCCTGCTGCACGGCGGGCCGGCCCACCGTGGACCAGGCAAGGGCGGCAGTGCGGACCTGCCTGTCGGCACTCACCGGACTATCCCCCACCGCTCGGCCAGGAAGTCCAGGGCGTCGGCAATGCGCTTCGAGGAGGTGTCCCAGGAGTGCCCGGTTTGCTCAACTTCGTGGGCGCGTACCGTGAAGCCGGCCTCCGTGGCTGCTGCAGCCAAGGTGCGGAGATAGGCAACGAATTCCGGGTCGTCCTTGCCGGCCGTCAGGTACATGCCGCTGCCTTCGAACCGCTGTTGCTTCATGATGGCCAGGGGTGTCTGCCGGTTGAAGGCATCGGGGTCCCCGGGAAAGGAAGCGTCAATGGTCTTTTGGCGTTCCTTCGCGATGGCCGGCTCTGCTTCGCCGGAGAACGACAGGACTGCGGGAAACAGGTCCGGATGCCTGGTTCCGAGCTGCAGTGCGCAGGTTCCGCCGAAGGAGAAACCGCCGGCCGCCCACCTGCGGTGGTTAGTGTCCACGGCGAGGGTGGACTTTATCCAGTTCGGCACGTCCTCGGAAAGATACGTATCGGCATGGGCTATCCGGCTGTCCATGCACATGGTGTTGGCGGACTGCGAGCCGTTGGCGTCGGGAACCACCACCACGGGCGCCACTCCGCCATGCGAGGCGGCATAGGAGTCCAGATGGGACTGCAGGGCTCCGCCGGTCAGCCAGTCAGCGGGGCCCCCCGGCTGTCCGGCGATCAGGACCAGCACCGGCAGGGCTGGCCGGTTTTTGGCGAAATAGGCCGGCGGCAGGTAGATGTACGCGTCCCGGGCGTTCATCCCGGACTTTTCTCCGGGGATAAAGGCCTTTCGCAGCTCGCCTTCGGCAGGGACGTCCCCTTGCGGCTCCCACCCGCGGAGGGCGGCGCCGTCGGACTGTCCCGGCTGCCGCATCAGCTCCTGCTCCAGCGTGGGAATCCTGGCGAGTGCCGCGCCAAGGAGGTCGCTGACCGTCTTGTTGAGGCCAAAGTAGGCGTTGATCTGCACTGCCGAAAGTGCCACCACCAAGAGGGCTGCCACGAGGCCCGCCGTACGCCGGCGCCACGTGTTTCGGGGAATCCTCAGGAGCACGAGGATCAGGGCGGCGACGCCTGGCACCACCCACAGGAGGACGGCATCGGGAATGTTTTCCGGGAAGACCGAGAAGACGTTGATGAGGGCCCAGTGGATGGATGCCACCAGGGCGAAAGCGGCAGCCGCGGCGGCGATGACTTTCAAGAGCCAGCTCCGCCTGGCGACGGCGGACGGGGGCAGCAGCAGGTAGGCGGCACCGGCCACCCCGAGGACGAGGGAAGCCCAATATACCGGCCCGTCGATGAGCCGGATGTCGAAGAACCAGTCCACGTTGGCTAGCGCCAAGTACCTACGCCGATGACCGGGCCGGCTTCCAGCCAGGAAGAAAGGCCCGTGTAGGCGTCGAAGTTCATGGCGAGGCGCATGTCCCGGCCCTCGTACCGCAGTTCAACAATGACGACGTCGGGCTGCACCTTGACGGCCTCGGCCTCCGTGGGCTTCCGCCGGCCGAGCAGTTCCAGGGAATGCCGCTTGAACTTGTGCTTGGGCCGCACGCTGAGGGAGAGCAGCCGGAACCATTCAAGGTCGTTGTCCTGATAACGACAAACCCCCATCTGCCAGCTGTTTCCAGCCATGCAAATGGAGGCGTCCACCGTGCCGAGGGCACGCCGCAGATTGAAGCGGCGTACCCCCGAAAGGCACAGTGCAAATATCAGCAATCCAAAAGCGACTGCCAAGGCGATGAACAGACCTGGTGCGTCCATCAAGGTGATGCTAGCGGATCCCAGCGGTAGCCGAGCCGCCCAGATGGGCGTTGTCAGCAACAATGACCACACGGTTGTTGTCAACGGAGAAGAACCCGCCGTCGACCTCTACCGAAATGCGGTCTCCCGAAACCGGCTGGATGGCCAGTTCACCCTCGGCCAGGATCGCCAGCAGGGGCGAGTGGCCGGGCAGGATTCCGATTTCACCATCGCTGGTGCGGGCCTTGACCATCTTGGCCGCTCCGGACCACACAAAGTGGTCTGCTGCGACAATCTCAACCTCAAGCTCAGCCATATTACTTGGTCTGTTCCTGGATCTTGGCCCACTGGCGCTCTACGTCATCCAGGCCGCCGACGTTGAAGAACGCCTGCTCTGCGATGTGGTCGAGCTCTCCGTCGCAGATGGCGGAGAAGCCTTCGACGGTGTCCTTGATGGAAACCGTGGAACCTTCGACGCCGGTGAACTGCTTGGCGGTGTAGGTGTTCTGCGAGAGGAACTGCTGGATGCGGCGTGCACGCGACACGACGATCTTGTCCTCTTCGGAGAGTTCGTCAACGCCGAGGATGGCGATGATGTCCTGGAGTTCCTTGTTCTTCTGCAGGATCTGCTTGACACGGACAGCCGTGTTGTAGTGGTCCTTGCCGATGTACTGGGGGTCCAGGATGCGGGAGGTGGACGTCAGCGGGTCAACTGCCGGGTACAGGCCGCGGGAGGCGATTTCACGGGAAAGTTCCGTGGTCGCATCCAGGTGCGCAAAGGTGGTTGCCGGAGCCGGGTCGGTGTAGTCATCCGCGGGGACGTAGATGGCCTGCATCGAGGTGATGGAGTGGCCCTTGGTGGAGGTGATGCGCTCCTGCAGGAGGCCCATCTCGTCAGCCAGGTTCGGCTGGTAGCCCACGGCGGAGGGCATGCGGCCGAGGAGGGTGGAGACCTCGGAACCTGCCTGCGTGAAGCGGAAGATGTTGTCGATGAAGAGCAGCACGTCCTGGTTCTGGACATCGCGGAAGTACTCCGCCATGGTCAGCGCGGACAGGGCCACGCGCAGGCGCGTTCCCGGCGGCTCGTCCATCTGGCCGAACACAAGGGCGGTGTCCTTGAGGACCCCTGCCTCTTCCATTTCAACCCAGAGGTCGTTACCTTCACGGGTGCGCTCGCCCACGCCGGCGAATACCGAGGTACCACCGAAGTTGCGGGCAACACGGGTGATCATTTCTTGGATCAGGACGGTCTTGCCCACGCCGGCGCCGCCGAACAGGCCGATCTTTCCACCCTTGATGTAGGGGGTAAGGAGGTCGATGACCTTGATGCCGGTTTCCAGCATCTCGGTGGAACCTTCGAGCGAGGCGAAGCTCGGTGCCTTGCGGTGGATGGGCCAGCGTTCGCTGATGTCCAGTTCCGACTCGGCTACGTCGAGGGGCTGGCCCAGGACGTTGAAGATGTGGCCCTTGACGCCGTCGCCGACGGGCACGGAGATCGGGGCGCCGCTGTCCACGACGGACGTGCCGCGGACAAGTCCGTCGGTGGCCTGCAGGGAGATGGCGCGGACGAGGTTGTCACCCAGGTGCTGGGAGGTCTCGAACGTGATGGTCTTGGTTACACCGTTGAGAGTAATCTCGGTGGTGAGGGCGTTGTAGATGGACGGGATTGCGTCAGCCGGGAATTCGACGTCGACAACCGGGCCGATTACGCGCGCAATGCGGCCGGTGGCACCGGACGTTGCGGCTACGTGTTCGGTAGCAGTGGCAGTCATCTCTCTCACTTCACTCAGTAGATGGCGTGGGTTTAAGTTTATCTGTGGTGGTGCAGGTCCAGCGGAATCCGGGCTGGTGCAGGCTAGGACGCGAGGGCGTCGGCGCCGGCAACTATCTCGGAAAGCTCCTGCGTAATTTCAGCCTGACGGGCCGTGTTGCGCAGACGCGTGTACTTCTTGATGAGGTCCGTCGCGTTGTCGCCCGCGGACTTCATGGCCCGCTGGCGCGCAGCAAGTTCCGAAGCCGCAGCCTGCAGCATGGCCGCGAAGATGCGGGACTCGATGTAGCGCGGAAGCAGGGCATCAAGAACCTGCTCGGTTTCCGGCTCGAACTCGTACAGCGGCAACAGGTCCGATTCGGAAGCGGCTTGCTCTTCCACTACTTCCAAGGGAAGCAGGCGGATGACCGTGGGCTCCTGGGTAACCATGGACTTGAAGCGGGTGTAGACCACGTGGATCTCGTCCACGCCGCCCTCTTCATAGTCGGTTGCGAAATCCGTCAGCAGCGCCTCGCCGATTTCCCGGGCGGTGGCAAACTCCGGTGCGTCGGTGCCTCCGGTCCAGACCCGTGCATACTCACGGTTCCGGAATTCGTAGTAGGCCTGCGCCTTGCGTCCGACGAGGTACGTCTTGACTTCCTTGCCTTCAGCGTGGAGCAGCTCGTTGAGACCCTCCACCTGCTTGAGCACGCTCGCCGAGTACGATCCGGCCAGGCCACGGTCCGAGGTGATTACCAGGACGGCGGCACGGCGGATCTGCTCCGGCTCAGTGGTCAGCGGGTGGTCGATTTCGCTTTGGCTTGCGACAGCAGAAACGGCGCGCGTGATCGCGTTCGCGTAAGGCAGTGAAGCTGCTACGCGCGCACGGGCCTTGCCGATGCGCGAGGTAGCGATCAGTTCCATCGCCTTGAAGATCTTGCGCATCGACGTGGTCGAGCTGATCTTCTGGCGGTAGACCCGAATCTGGGCTCCCATACTTATCCTTTCCTAACATTCCTAAGACCGGATGCGCCGGACCCTTGGGCCCGGCACATCCGGCCAGCGGAACTAGCGCTTCTGCTTGACGATTTTTTCCTGGTCGACTTCGCCCTCGGAGATGGCTTCATGCTCCTCGTGGCCGGCGCCTACCAAGTGGTTGTCGCCCTCGCCGAAGAAGCCCTTCTTGAAGTCCACGATGGCGGACTTCAGGGCTGCCGCGGTGTCGTCGTCCAGCACGTTGGTCTGGGCCAGCGTGGTGAGGATCGAGGACTTGTGCGTCAGGTGCTCCAGGAACTCGGATTCGAAGCGGCTGATGTCCTCAACCGGAACGTCGTCCAGGTAGCCGTTGGTGCCGGCCCAGATGGATACAACCTGGTTCTCCACCGGGAACGGCGAGTACTGGCCCTGCTTGAGCAGCTCCATCAGGCGGGCGCCGCGGGTCAGCTGCTGGCGGGATGCGGCGTCCAGGTCCGAGGCGAACATGGCGAAAGCCTGCATGTCGCGGTACTGGGCCAGGTCCAGCTTCAACGTACCGGAGACCTTCTTCATGGACTTCACCTGTGCGGCGCCGCCCACGCGGGACACCGACACACCAACGTCGACAGCAGGGCGCTGGTTGGCGTTGAAGAGGTCCGACTGGAGGAAGATCTGGCCGTCGGTGATGGAGATGACGTTGGTCGGGATGTAGGCGGAAACGTCGTTCGCCTTGGTCTCGATCAGCGGCAGGCCCGTCATGGAGCCGGCACCCAGTTCGTCGGACAGCTTTGCACAACGCTCAAGCAGGCGGGAGTGCAAGTAGAAGACGTCGCCCGGGTAGGCTTCGCGTCCCGGCGGGCGGCGCAGCAGCAGCGACACGGCACGGTAGGCCTCGGCCTGCTTGGACAGGTCATCGAACACGATGAGGACGTGCTTGCCGCCGTACATCCAGTGCTGGCCGATAGCGGAACCTGCATACGGCGCCAGGTACTTGAAGCCCGCGGGGTCGGAGGCAGGGGACGCCACGATGGTGGTGTACTCCAGCGCGCCGTTGTCCTCGAGGGTCTGGCGGATGGCGGCAATGGTTGACGCCTTCTGACCGATTGCCACGTAGATGCAGCGGACCTGCTTGGTCACATCGCCCGAAGCCCAGTTGGCCTTCTGGTTGATGATGGTGTCGATCGCGATTGCGGACTTGCCGGTCTGGCGGTCGCCAATGATGAGCTGGCGCTGGCCGCGGCCGATCGGGATCATGGCGTCGATGGCCTTGAGCCCGGTCTGCATCGGTTCGTGCACCGACTTGCGCTGGGTTACGCCGGGAGCCTGGAGCTCCAGGGCGCGGGTGGTCTCGGCCTTGATCTCGCCGAGGTCGTCGATGGGCACGCCCAGCGGGTCGACAACGCGGCCAAGGAATGCGTCACCCACGGGAACGGACAGAACCTGTCCGGTGCGGTGCACTTCCTGGCCTTCTTCGACGCCGGTGAAGTCGCCGAGGATGATGACGCCGATTTCGCGTACGTCAAGGTTCTGGGCCAGGCCCAGGGTGCCGTCCTCAAAGCGAAGCAGCTCGTTCGCCATGACCGAGGGAAGGCCCTCAACACGGGCGATGCCGTCACTAGCGGTGGTTACGCGGCCGACCTCTACGCGCTCTGCGTTTCCGGGTTCGTAGGACGCCGCGAACTCGTTCAGCGCAATACGGACGTCGTCGGCGTTGATGGTCAATTCGGCCATCTGCAGTCCCTGCTCTCCTGTTTTGTGATCACCGTTGCCGGTGACCGGGGTTTCTATCAGTTAGGTTGTGCTTGTCCGGCTAGCCGGCCAGCTGGCGCTGCAATTGGCCCAGCTTGGCGAGGACCGAAGCATCGAGCACTTCGTCACCAACCTGGACGCGGATGCCGCCAATAAGTGACGGGTCAACATTGAGGTTGACCTTCAGTTCCCGTCCGTACATGGCATTCAGGCCCGCCTGGAGGCGTTCAAGCTGCGTCTGCGTTAGGGGACGGGTCACGCTGACCGTTGCAATCCAGCGCTGCTGCCGCTTGGCCGCCAGCTCGGCGAACCGCTGAACCAGCCGCGTGGGCTTAATGCCGCGCGGCTGGCTGACGGCCTGCGAAATGAGGACTTTGGCTTCTTCACTTGCGGCTGGCACCAGCTTCGCGGCGAGTGCGGTCTTGGCCGCAGCACTGGCCTGTGGTTCGGACAGAGCACGTTGTACCTCATGGCTGGAGGCAACAGCCTGGTTGAAGGAAAACAGATCGTTTTCCAGTTCTTCCAGGCCAGTGATTCCGGAGGCAGAAACGGCCGACTTGTTTTCAGCAACAGAAATGACCACCGTTGCGGCAAGAGTCTCGAGTGCATCGCCAATGTCACGGGCCGTTGCCCAGCGCAAGCTGGCCAGTCCGCCCGCGATCTCTGCAGCATCAGCGGAGACTTTCCCGCCAACCAGCTGCTTGACCAGCGCCGACTTTTCGTCACCGTTGCGGGACGGGTCAGTCAGGGCGCGGCGCAAGCCAGCCGAGCTGTCCACCATTCCCAGAATTCCGAAGAGTTCCTTTGCCAGCTGCAGCGACGCGGTGGGAAGTTTTGCTTCCAACTCTGCCAGCGCTGTTGCCAGCGATTCGCTCGATACGCCTGCCATTACTTAGCTGCACCTGCGTTCTGGGTCTCCAGATCTGCCAGGAAACGGTCCACGACCCGTGCTGCACGCTCGTCGTCGTTGAGCGCTTCGCCGACGATCCGGCCCGCCAGGGTGGTGGCCAGGGTGCCGACCTCAGAACGCAGGGACACAACGGCCGCCTGGCGCTCGGATTCGATCTGTGCGTGTGCCTGGGCCGTGATGCGGGCAGACTCTGCAGCTGCCTTCTCCTTGAGATCCGCGAGGATCTGGGCACCTTCGGCACGGGCTTCCTCACGGATGCGGTTGGCTTCGGTGCGGGCGTCGGTCAGCTGCTGCTTGTACTCTTCGAGTGCAGCAGACGCCTCAGCCTGGGCCTTTTCAGCCTTTGCAATGCCGCCTTCGATGGCCTCGGCACGCTCGGCGAAGGTCTTTTCGAACATCGGGACAACGAACTTGACCACGATGAAAAAGAGGATGGCAAAGCCCACGAAGACAACGCCCATTTCCCAGATGTTGGGCATCAGGGGGTTGACTTCACCCTCAGTGGCGGCTGAGATGATCAGCTGATTCATATTTCACCCGTCCTTATCTACTCGGTTCTGTAAGTTCGCTTCGTTCTAAGGACTAGAGAACGAAGGCGAAGACCAGGCCGAGGATGGCGAGGGCTTCGGTCAGCGCAAGGCCGAGGAATGCGATCGGCTGCAGGACGCGCTGTGCTTCAGGCTGGCGTGCAACGCCGTTGATGTAGGCGGCGAATACGAGGCCAACACCGATACCACCGCCGATTGCGGACAGACCGTAACCTACGAGGTTGAGATTGCCTTCCATTTTTATTCCTTTCAAGATGCCACCCATGTGGCAGGTTGTTTGGGTTGCTCTATCCCCGCGAGGGGAAGTCTTTGTGCCCGGCGGCGGTTTGCCGGCAGGCAGGGTGCCTAGTGGCTGTCGGCGTGAAGTGCGCCTTCAATGTAGATCGCAGTCAGCAGGGTAAAGACGTACGCCTGCAGGACCATGATCAGGGCTTCAAGCATGTACATGGCGATCGCCCCGGCCAGGACCAGCAGCGAGGTTCCCTTGAGCAGGAGGTTCTCCTGCATGACGAGGAACTCGATGCCGTAGCCGGCGATCATCACGATGAGGTGGCCTGCGAGCATGGTGGCGAACAGACGGAGGCTGTGCGTTACAGGCCGGACCAGGAAGTTGGAGATGATCTCGATCGGGATGACGATCGGAAGGATGAACCACGGAACACCGGAGGGCACGGTGGCCAGCTTGAAGTAACGGAGTCCGTTCTTCTTGACGCCGATGGCGATCCAGGTGACGTAGACAATGCCGGCCAGCACGTAGGCGCCGCCCACGTGCGAGAACGTGGGGAGCTGGAAGAACGGGATGGCCCCGTAGATGTTGTTGACCAGGATGAAGAAGAAGAGGCTGAACAGCAGCGGGACGTACTTGATGAAGTCCCTGCCGCCGATGATGTCCTTGGCGATTCCGTTGCGGACGAAGCCGTAGGCGGCCTCGCCGGCAAACTGGAGCTTGCCGGGTACCAGCTGCTGCTTGCGTGCGGCGAGCACGAAGAAGACGGCGATAAAGACGACAGAGAGGAGGACCAGCAGCATCTGCTTGGAGAATCCTTCTGCGGCACCCCACGGCAGGATTGCCGGCAAATGCATTTCGTTAATACCAGGAGGAGTAAACTCTCCTGAATCTTGGGCCGGGAGCGCAAGCGCGATCAACGCGTTTCCTCTCTGCAGTGTCCATCATTGGGCGTTGGGCGGGGACCGGCAGCCGGAAGGCCTGCTGTTCCCCCTGTGAAATTATTTGGCATTAGTGTCGCCGTCCTGGGACGGCCCGCTGGAAGCACGGCGCTCCCCAGCATTGTTTCGAGAACTGGTAAGGCCATGCATGTGGGAAAGGTAGAAACCTCCGACGGCTCCAAGCAGGGCGCCTGCGAGCACGATCCAGCGCGTTCCCCACACGTAATCCAGTCCCCACCCTATCAAACTCCAGACGATGATTCCGCCAATGATGTAGCTGAATACGGCCATGCCGGCGTTGTATCCGCCGCTGGTTCCGTTGCTCGATACACCGGGGGCAGAACCGCTCGATCCGCTGTCCCCGTTGCGGCCTTTGTTGGGCTTCTTCGGATCACGCATCATGGTTTTCCTTGTTTTCCGGCTCGTTGTAGATCTGCAGGCGCGCCTTGCTGAAACCGTAGATTTCAGCAGCCTGCCACAGGACCACGGCGGTCACCGCTCCGGCCACAAACCAGCGGCCTTGCAGCCACTGCGGAGCCCCCACGACGAACAGCACGACGGCGAAGCCGACCACCTTGACGAAGTAGGTTGCCACGAACATGCCGATGGCCCCCGAAGGATTGCTGCGGCCCACGAAATGCCCTACCAGGAGGCTGATTCCGAAGAACAGCATGACCAGCAGGCCGCCCGCGGTGCTGGACAGGGCGGCGTTCACGCCCTGCAGAAGCACGGCAGCGACTGCGCAGAGGAGCAGGCCGGCGGCAGAAGCAATCGAACTCAGCTTGAGGAGGTGCAGCCAGAGCGACGGTGTGGGGCCCGATGCGCCAACAGTTCCGTTGCCGGACGGAGGTCCGGACTCGGCGTTGGAGGTCATTCGATCCCAATCGTCGGCGCCGGCAGGCAGGTCACCGGCAGGCAGGTTTGGAGGGGCAGCTTTGGCTGCCCCTAAATTCTACACGAGATAGAAATAATCGGCACCGCGGTTACGCCCGCGTCTCTTCGCCGCGCCGGGCAAGGTATGGCCAGGCGGTGACCAGGCCCATGACGAGGGTGGCGAAGATGTCCACAGCGAGCACCATCTGCCACGGGAAGACGGCGAAGGCCAGTCCTCCGAAGGAGAGGATGCCGGTCCAGAGGTACATCAGGATCACGGCGGTGCGGTGCGAGTAGCCGATGTCCAGCAATTTGTGGTGCAGGTGGCCCTTGTCCGCGGACCAGGGCGACCGGCCGCGGGCGGTGCGCCGCACCACTGCCAGGCCGAGGTCCAGCAGCGGCAGGAAGAGGACGGCGAACGGAAGCAGGATGGGAATCACGGTGGAGATACCGTTGGCCCTGTCATACAGCCCCGAGGTGATCTGTCCGGTGGACACGACGCCGGCAGAAGCCATCAGCAGCCCGATCAGCATCGCACCGGAGTCGCCCATGAAGATTTTGGACGGAAACCAGTTGTGCGGGAGGAAGCCCAGGCAGCTGCCCACCAGGACAGCGGTGATAAGCGTGGCGAGGTCCGAATAGTCCAGCAGCACGGCATTGCGGTGCACCCAGTATGCGGTGAAGAAGAACGCGGTCCCGCCGATGATGGCCACGCCCGCGGCAAGGCCATCCAGGCCGTCGATGAAGTTGAAGGCGTTCATCGTGGTGACGATCAGTCCCGCGGTCAAGAGCACCCGTACCGTCTCGTTTTCGAGGTAGATCGCTTCGGGCACCCACGGGACGATGGTCATCTGGACTCCCCAGATGGCCACGGTGAGGCCCGCTGCGCTTTGCCCGATAAGTTTCACCCACCAGCGGATGTCCAGAAGGTCGTCCGCCACGCCCACCAGCACGATGACGGCAGCACCCGCGAGGACTCCCCACGGGGAGAAGTTGTTACGGTAAATGTCCTTGACGAAGAATGACTGGCTCGCAACAATGAGCGCCACCATCACTCCGAGGAAAATCGCCACGCCGCCGAGCCGCGACACCGGGATTGAATGCATGTCACGGCTGCGGATGGGCAGGTGCAGTTCCAGCCGGTGGCCGATGACCCGCGCCGCCCAGGTGGCAGCATAGGACACGATGGCAGCCGTCAGCCCCATCAGCAGGTACATGATCATGGGGCGGGGGCCGTTTCAGGACGGATGCTTAAACAGGGCAACCGTGCCGGCAGCTGGTCCTTGGTCGAGGGGCTCACTGGCCGGGAATCTGTTCTTCGATAAATGAAACTTCTCCGTCGCCGAGCGCTCAGCAGGCAGTACGCATTTCCGTGGACGCAGTGCCTTACAGGGCTGTATTACAGTGGACTCTAGTCAAAGATACTAGCGCCAACAGCTTCATGGCTTCGCGCCACACGGCGCAGTGCGAGCGGGGAAATCCCTGTCAGCCATGCTGAAAGGACCCCAATGACCCCCCGCATAGCAGTCGCTGCCGTTACCTTCGACCGGCCTCATGAACTGGCTGTCCTGCTGGATGCGATTAACGCGCAGAGCGCACCGGTGGAGACGATCTGCCTTGTGGACAGCGGCACGACGCCGGCCGTGGACGTGGCCGGCAAGCATCCGAACGTCGACTACGTCCGCTCGGAGGCAAACCTCGGTGGAGCGGGCGGATTCGCCCTGGCGGCGCTGAAGGCCGTGGCCAGCGGTGCCACCTGGATTTGGATGATGGACGACGACGCCGAGCCGGCTGACCCGGAATGCCTTGCCACGCTGGTGCGTGAGGCTGAGGCACGGGACCTCGAAGCGGTGGTTCCGCTGGTGACGGCGCCGGGCCAGCCCGACAGGCTTTCTTTTTTCTTCCGCCTGGACGGCAAGGTCACGCACAGCCGCGCCGAGGTGGAGAAGCTGGGTTTCCTGCCCAATGACGGCCACTTCTTCAACGGGGCGCTGATCCGTTCGGACGTCTTCTTCAAGGTGGGCCTGCCGGACATGCGGCTTTTCATCCGCGGCGACGAGGTGGATTTCACCATCCGTCTTCGCAAGGCGGGGATCAGGTTCGGCACGGTGACCACTACCGCCATCACCCACCCGCACGCGTTTTCCGAGACCCAGCATGTCTTCGGTGCCGGCTGGCACGTCATTGTTCCGGAATCGGCCTTCAAGCGGTACTACTACTACCGGAACCGCGGATATCTGATCCGCCGGTACTTCCGCGTCAGGTCCTTCGTTGCGGACGTGGGCGGCTACCTGGGCTACTTCCTCCAGCGCCGGGACCTTCCCGGTTTCCTGGGCTGGGCCAGGTCCTTCACCACCGGCCTCCGGGGCAAGGGGTTTGCGCCGCTGGAAGACCAGAAGTTCTAGGCTGCGGTTCCTAGCTCCTGCGCGCCGACTGGCGCTTCAACCCACGGGCGGCCAGGAGCCACAGCAGCACCCAGGGCTCGCCAAGCACGCGGTACGCCACACGGCGGGGGTGAAGCAGCAGCCGCCAGGCCCACTCCAGCCCCAGCCTGCCCAGCCACCGGGGGGCGAGCTTCTGGATGCCGGCAAGCTGTTCGATCGCTCCGCCGACTGCGCAGTAGACCGCCGGCGGCATGTCTCCAAGGCGCCGCTGCAGGACATTTTCCTGCAACGGCATGCCAAGGCCGATGAGGACCAGCTGCGGCTGCTGGCGGTGGAGCCAGGCCACAGCATCATCCTCAAGCCCGTCATCCCAGCCCTCTCCCGGAAGGCCCGAGACTTTTGCGCCGGGGACGATTGACTGCAGCTTCCTCACGGCGCCCGCGTTGGCCTCCGCACCGGCGCCAAGCACGGCAATCCGCTCCAGTCCCCGCACCTGGTCCAGCGCCGGAAGCCAGTCTGTCGAGCCCAGCCTGTAGTCCATGACGGGGCCTTTCGCCTTGCCTGTCCTCCCCCACAACCAGAGCACGGGCGCCCCGTCCAGCAGGACCACGTCGCTCTGCTGGTAAAGGTCGCGAAAGCCCTCATCCGAGAGGGTCAGCGTGACGCTGTGGAGGTTGTGGCCCAGTACCGTCCGGGTGGAGCCTTCCTGGATGTAGCGGCTGAGTTCCTCCACCAGTTCCGGAACACGCAGCGGGGTTGCTTCAACCTCCAGGACCGGGACCTGCTGGCGGTCCGGTGCCATCAGGACTCGGTGTCCCGCGCCGGCGCCTGGATTGCCGCAGCGGAGGGTTCGACGGCGGAGGACCCTGGCGCCGGCGGCTGGACCGGCGCGGCGGACGGATCCTCCGCCACGGGAGCTTCAACCGCAGGCGATGCGTCGGTGGGTACTGTGTCCACAGGTTCCTCTTCAGCCATGGGGATCTCTCCCAGGCCCAGGACACCCGGAACGTGCTCGCGGAGCTGTTCAAGGCTTACGGCACCGTTGCGGACCACGCGCAGGTGCGGCCCCGTGGCGTCAACAATGGTGGAGGGCACGGCGTTCTGGCCTTCCTGCGGCCGGAAGCCTCCTTCCAGGTAGACCTCCACGGAATCGGCAAGCTGCTCGCGCGCGGCGGCTGCCGTTTGCCCCGGGGCATGGCCCGTGCGGTTCGCGGAGGAAACGGCCAATGGCCCGGTGAGGGTCAGCAGTTCCTGGGCGATCTCGTCGTCAGGCATGCGCAGTGCCACCGTCCCCTTGGTCTCGCCCAGGTCCCACTCGAGGGACGGCTGGGCGTGCAGGATCAGGGTCAGGCCGCCCGGCCAGAACGCTTCCGCAAGTTTGCGGGCGTCCGGCGACACATCCGTGGCCAGCCCATCAAGGGCGTTGATCCGCGGGATCAGCACGGGCGGCGGCATGGTGCGGCTGCGTCCCTTGGATACCAGGAGCATGGTCACGGCCTGGGGCGAAAAGGCGTCGGCGGCAATGCCGTAGACAGTGTCCGTGGGAAAGACCACGCACTTCTTCTCGCTGATGGCCCGCTGGGCGTGCTCCAGGCCCTTGGCGCGCTCGTCGTCACTGGTGCAGTCGTAGGTAGTGGTCACTCGCCTATTCTTTCATTCCGTGTAGTCCGGATCCGCAAGCAGGGCGCTGGTGGCGCGCTCCTTGCCATTGAGGTCCAGGTGCGTCCTGATTCCGGTCCAGTTCCCGGTCCTGGCCAGCATGGCCGGGATCCAGCCCGCCTGGACTTCGGCATGTTCCATCACGAAGTAGCCGCCGGGCCGCAGGAGGCGGGCCGCGGAGGCAGCGGCCGCCGTCGGAAGTTCCATGCCGTCCGCTCCCCCGCCGTACAGCGCTTCGGGCGGATCATGGAGGGCGACTTCGGGCTCGTTGGGGATAGCTTCGGCAGGGATGTACGGCGGGTTGGAAACCACGACGTCGAAGGTTCCGTTGAGCTCCGGCAGTGCGTCACGCAGGTCCCCCTGGACGAGGTTGACGCCCAGGGGCGCCAGGTTCCTGGCAGCCCAGGCGTGGGCGAAGGGGCTGGACTCCACCGCGTGGACTTCGGCGCCCGGCACTTCGTGGGCGAGGGAGCCCGCGATGGCGCCGGATCCGGTGCCAAGGTCCACAATGCGCGGGTGCGGCATGCCCCTGACGTGGTCGATCACCAACTGCACCACGGACTCGGTCTCCGGGCGGGGAATGAAGACCCCCGGGCCGACGGCCAGTTCGAGGTAGCGGAAATGCGCTACCCCGGTGATGTGCTGCAGCGGCGTCCTGCCGGCACGCTCCGCCACGAGGGCGGCGTAGCCTTCCGGCGCGGGAGTATCGCCAAGCATCATGGCACGGAGGCGGCCGAGCCCGACGTTGAGGAGGTGGTCGGCGAGCAGTTCGGCGTCCACGCGGGGGCTGGGCACGCCGGCGTCCCGGAGGATGGCTGTTGCCTCGGCAACGGCATCCGCAAGCGACTGGCCTGGCTGAAGTGTCATGTCTGGGATGTGCAGGAAGGACTAATCGCCGATGGCGTCCAGGCGCGCCTGTTCGTCCATTTCAATTGCGGACTGGATGACGGGTTCCAGGTCGCCGTTCATCACCTGGTCCAGGTTGTACGCCTTGTAGCCGGTGCGGTGGTCCGCAATGCGGTTTTCCGGATAGTTGTACGTGCGGATGCGCTCCGAGCGGTCCATGGTGCGGATCTGCGACTTCCGCTGGGCCGAGTTTTCGGCGTCGATCTGCTCCTGCTGGTGAGCCAGGATGCGTGCCCGCAGCACGCGCATGCCGGCTTCACGGTTCTGCAGCTGCGACTTCTCGTTCTGCATGGCCACCACGATTCCGGTGGGAAGGTGGGTAATGCGCACGGCAGAGTCCGTGGTGTTAACAGACTGGCCGCCCGGGCCCGAGGACCGGTAGACATCGATCTTGAGGTCGTTCTGGTTGATCTCAAGCTCTTCGGGCTCGTCCACCTCGGGGAGGACCAGCACGCCGGCCGCGGAGGTGTGGATGCGGCCCTGGGATTCGGTGACGGGAACGCGCTGGACGCGGTGCACGCCGCCCTCGAACTTCAGGCGGGCGTAAACGCCCTCGGCAGGATCGTTCGAGTTGCCCTTCACGGCCACCTGGACGTCCTTGTAGCCGCCAAGGTCGGATTCGGTGGCGGAAATGATTTCGGTTTTCCAGCCGCGTGATTCCGCGTACCGGGTGTACATGCGCAGCAGGTCGCCGGCAAAGAGCGCAGCCTCGTCGCCGCCCTCACCGCCCTTGACTTCAAGGATGACGTTGCGGGCGTCATCAGGATCGCGCGGAATGAGCAGCCGACGCAGCTTGGCCGCGGCGGTTTCCAGCGCGGCCTCAAGCTCGGGAACCTCGGCAGCAAACTCGGGGTCCTCCCCCGCCATTTCCTTCGCGGCAGCAAGGTCATCCCGGATGGCCTCCCACTTGTGGTAGGCCTCAACAATGCCATTAAGCTGAGCCGACCGCCGCCCCAGCTTCCGGGCAAGCCGCTGGTCAGCATATACAGCAGGATCCCCCAGCTGCGCCTGGATGGAGTCATGCTCATCAAGCAGGCCCTGTACGGACTCAAACATTTAAACCTCTTTCGACTTGTACAAGTCTAGTTACTGCAACGCGGGGTCAGTTAACGCCCAATCCAGGGCTCCCGGAGGGCCAAAAGTGACCCCGCGTTGCGTCTCTTGGTACGGAACCGTTAACGACGAACCGCTCAAAATATGCCGGCCAGGGAGCGTTCGATGACTCCCAACCTTCGCAAGCTCAGGTCGGGGCCATGCAATCTCTCTTACGGGCCACCCGGCGTAGGGGCGGGACCGGCATATTTTGAGCGGTAACTCAGCTACTTGTCGTTATCCGACTTCGCACCAAGGGTCGTCTTCTGGACCTGCATGAGGAACTCAACGTTGCTCTGGGTTTCCCGGATCTTGTTGGTCAGCAGTTCAAGGCTCTGCTGGGTCTCGAGTCCGGAGAGGACGCGGCGCAGCTTCCACATGATCTTGACTTCCTCGGGCGAGAGCAGGTTCTCCTCGCGGCGGGTGCCGGACGCATTGACGTCCACGGCCGGGAAGATGCGCTTGTCAGCCAGCTGGCGGGACAGGCGGAGCTCCATGTTGCCGGTGCCCTTGAACTCCTCGAAAATGACCTCGTCCATCTTGGACCCGGTCTCCACGAGCGCGGTGGCCAGGATGGTGAGCGAGCCGCCGTTTTCGATGTTGCGGGCTGCACCGAAGAAACGCTTGGGCGGGTACAGTGCCGCGGAGTCGACACCACCGGACAGGATGCGGCCTGAAGCCGGTGCTGCCAGGTTGTAGGCGCGGCCCAGGCGGGTCATGGAGTCGAGGAGCACCACAACGTCCATGCCCATTTCCACGAGGCGCTTGGCACGTTCGATGGAAAGCTCGGCCACGGTGGTGTGGTCGTCGGCGGGACGGTCGAAGGTGGAGGCAATGACCTCGCCCTTGACGGTGCGCTGCATGTCCGTGACTTCTTCGGGGCGTTCGTCAACCAGCACCATCATGAGGTGGACCTCAGGGTTGTTGGTGGTGATCGCGTTGGCGATGGACTGCAGGATGAGCGTCTTTCCGGCCTTCGGCGGGGAGACGATCAGGCCGCGCTGGCCCTTGCCGATGGGCGCCACGAGGTCGATGACGCGGGGGCCGATCTTCTTGGGATCGGTCTCCAGGCGCAGGCGCTCGGACGGGTAGAGCGGAACCAGCTTGGCGAACTCGACCCGGTCCTTCAGTTCTTCGGCGGTCTTGCCGTTCACCGAGGTGACGCGGACCAGTGCATTGAACTTCTGGCGGGCGGACTGCTGGCTGCGGTCTTCGCCATCGCGGGGTGCCCGGATGGCGCCGACGACGGCGTCACCCTTGCGGAGGTTGTACTTCTTGACCTGGGCCAGGGAGACGTAGACGTCGTTGGGGCCCGGCAGGTATCCGGAAGTGCGGATGAACGCGTAGTTCTCCAGGACGTCCAAGATACCGGCTACCGGCAGGAGGACATCGTCTTCGGTGACCTCGACGTCGTCGACATCCGGTCCCTGGGAGCGGCCGCGGCGGCGGTCATTGCGGTCGCGGAAGCGGTCGTTGCGCGAGCTGTTGTCCCGGTCCTGGCCGCCCGAGCGGTCATTGCGGTCGTTCCGGTCGCGCCGGTTGCGGCGGTTGCGGCGGCTGCCGCCGTCGGAATCGTCACCGTCGCGGCTGTCCTCCCGGCGGGAGCCTTCGCGCTGGCCGGCCTCGCGGCTGCCCGCGTTGTCACGGCCGCCGTCTGTGCCCTCACGCGGGCCGCCGTCGCGGCCGCGGGTGCGGCCGCCGTCACGGCGGTCCGTGCGCTGGCCTGCGTCGCCCTCAACCGGAGCTTCGGTGCGCTGTTCTGAGGCGCGCTGTTCTGAGGCGCGCTGTTCCGCGGCCTGTCCTGCGGGGCGCTGTTCGACGTCGGCCTGTCCGGCTGGAGCCTCGGCGGCCTCCGTACCCTGGGGCGCTGCGGCGGCAGCTTCGCCGCGGCGGCGGTTGCGGGTGCGCGGCTGGCGGCGCTCGGTGGCGCCTTCAGTAGCCTCGGAAGCCTCCGCAGGAGCTTCGACCGGCCCGGCGGCGCCGGTTTCTGCAACGGCGGTTTCGGCGGCAGCAGCGGATTCGGCGGCGGCCGGAGCCACCACTCCGTCGCTCACTGCGCGGCGGCTGCGGCCACGGCGTGCACGGGTGCCTTCGGCGGGCGCTTCCGGAGCTTCAGCCGGAGCGGCGGCAACCGGGGCGGAGACGGCGGGGGCGGCAATGCTCTCGGCACGCTTCTCGGTTGCCTTGGCAGGAGCCTTGGCCAGTGGGGTGCCGGCACGATGGGCGGAGATGGCTGAGACCAGGTCCCCCTTGCGCATCCGGGAACCGCCGGAAATACCGAGCTGGCTGGCAAGTGCCTGCAGCTGGGCGAGCTTAAGGCCTGCGAGGCCGCTGCTCTTGGCGGGTGCGGCCGGCGATTCGGCAGCAGAAGATGATAGTTCCACAGCTGGCGACAGCTCAGTGGTTTCGGTCACGAAGGATCCTTCCCCCTCGACGGCGTCCAGACGAGGAGCTGGACGCGATGATTTGATCTGGGTTGCAGTTCAGATCTGCAGCCGGATTGTTCGGCCTTGCCGGTTGGAGTTCGGCCAGCAGGGCCGGATACTGATTCACCTTCCACTCCGCCCGTGGCGAAGGGATGGACTGACGCATCAGGGGCAGCTTAAGGCTGCAGATTCCTGCGACAGACCAAGCAGGCGGCACCGGAATAGATTGCGCAGTAGGAGATCAAATCGCAAATGAATGCTGGAGGAGATCAGATAGGCGGAATTACCGCCGGTGCATCTCCACCTTAGCACCTTCAACGTCCACTGCCAGCTTCAGAACGCGCCATGCGATATCCGGCGTGTTGGCTTCGATGAAGTCCTGGATGAAAGCCACGACGGCGGCCGCCTTGGCTTCTCCGTCGGCAAGGACCAGCACGGTGGGACCGGCACCCGAAACGACGGCGGCATATCCTGCCGCGCGCAGCGCGCCGATCAGCGCTGCGCTGGGGCGCATTGCCTCCGCCCGGTAGCTCTGGTGCAGGTAGTCCTCGGTGCCGGCCAGCAGGAATTCGGGTTTAGCCGTCAGTGCGTGGATCAGCAGCGCGGCGCGGCCTGCATTCATCGCGGCGGCGTGGTGGCCCACCGATGCCGGCAAGAGGGCCCGGGCCGCCTCCGTGGAAAGTTCGAAGTCAGGCACCGCAACAACGGGGATGACCGATTCCGACACTGTTGCCCGCGTGCTCCTGTACTGGTCATTGTTCTGCCAGGACAGTGCCAGTCCGCCGAAAATGGCAGGTGCGACGTTGTCCGGGTGCCCCTCCATCTCGGATGTGAGCTGGAGAATCCAGTCCTTGCCGCGGCGGGCAGCCTCAGGGACCAGGGCATTGGCTGCGGTCACGGCGGCTACCACTGCCGACGCCGAGGACCCGAGCCCCCGCCCGTGCGGGTTGATGTTGTCCGCAGTGATCCGAAGCCCCTCGTGCCGGAAGCCCAGGCGGTGCAGGGCTTCCGTGAGGGCCCTGACCACCAAGTGGCTGGCATCTCGTGGAAGTGTTTCAGCCCCCTCGCCGCTGAGGTCGAAGTGAAGCTCGCCACTGCCCAGTGTTTCCACCGTCAGGGTGTCGTGCAAAGACAGGGCGAGCCCCAGGCTGTCATATCCCGGGCCCAGGTTCGCGCTGGTGGCGGGCACGCGGACGGTCACCAGCTGGCCGGCCGGAACTGCCGGCGCAGCGGCTGCGGACTCGGCAGGCACGGTGAGGGTGGTTTCCACGGTTACTTGTCTTCCAGTCCCAGTTCGGCTGCAACTGTCACGACGTCGTTGGGCACCTTGACCGGCTGCACATCGCTGCCGTCCTCGGTGCGCAGGGCCCACTGGGGGTCCTTGAGGCCATGGCCCGTAACGGTGATGACGATCGTCTTGCCTGACGGAACTTCACCAGCGGCGTGCTTCTTCAGCAGCCCGGCCACGCCGGCGGCAGATCCGGGCTCCACGAAAACGCCCTCGCGTGCGGAGAGCCAGCGGTGCGCGTTCAGGATTTCCTCATCCGTGACTGCCTCGATCAGTCCGCCGGATTCGTCACGGGCGCCGATGGCGCCGTCCCAGGAGGCGGGGTTGCCGATCCGGATGGCCGTGGCGATGGTGTCCGGTTCGGTGATGGGGTGGCCGGCAACAAAGGGGGCTGCGCCTGCCGCCTGGAAACCCCACATGGCGGGGGTCTTGGTGGAGACGGCGGGAAGGGTGCCGGCCGTTTCGGACTCGAAGGGCGCGGAGTACTCCTTGTAGCCCTTCCAGTAAGCGGTGATGTTTCCGGCGTTGCCGACCGGCAGGACGTGGATGTCCGGAGCGTCGCCCAGCGCATCGACGATTTCGAAGGCTCCGGTCTTTTGGCCCTGGATGCGGGCGGGGTTGACGGAGTTCACCAGGAACACCGGGTAGGACTCCCCCAGCTTGCGGGCGATGTCCAGGCAGTTGTCGAAGTTGCCGTCCACCTGCAGCAGCGTGGCGCCGTGGGCGATGGCCTGGCTGAGCTTCCCCATGGAAATCTTGCCTTCCGGCACCAGGACAGCGCACTTGAGGCCGGCAGCGGTGGCGTAGGCGGCAGCAGAGGCGGAGGTGTTTCCGGTGGAGGCGCAGACCACAGCCTTTGCCCCGGCGGCAACGGCGGCGGTCATGGCCATGGTCATGCCGCGGTCTTTGAAGGAACCGGTGGGGTTCATGCCCTCAACCTTCAGGTACACCTCGGAACCGGTGAGCTCAGAGAGCTTCTGCGCGTGCACCAGCGGTGTGCCGCCTTCACCCAGGGTGATGACCTTGGTGGATTCCGTCACGGGCAGACGGTCAGCGTATTCGCGGATGACGCCGCGCCATTGGTGAGCCACTTAGACTCCTTCTACCCGCAGAACGGATGTAACTGAGTTGATGACGTCCAGGCCTTTGACGGCCTCGACGGTGGCCGCAAGGGCAGCCTCTGACGCGCGGTGGGTAATGATCCGCAGTTCGGCCGATTCCGTGTTGGATTCGGCGTCCTTGTGGATGGTTTGCCGCATGATTTCGATGGATACGCCGTGCTCCGCGAAGAGCTGTGCGATGCGGGCCAGGACACCGGGCTGGTCAGCGACGTCGAGGCCGATGTAGTAGCTGGTGGTGGCTGCATCGATGGGCAGGGCCGGAACATGGCCGGTTGTGGTCTCGGTGCGCTGCGGTCCGCCCAGCATCAGGCGGCGGGCAGCGGAGACAAGGTCGCCGAGCACGGCAGATGCCGTGGGCGTGCCGCCGGCACCCTGGCCGTAGAACATGAGTTCGCCGGCGTTTTCCGCCTCAATGAACACAGCGTTGAAGGCGCCCCGCACGGCGGCCAGCGGGTGCTCCCGCGGAAGCAGCGTGGGGTGCACGCGCACGGAGATACCTTCGGCGCCGTGGGCATCCGTCAGCTTCTCGGCGATGGCCAGCAGCTTGATGACGAAACCGGCATCCTTCGCTGCCGCGATGTCGGCAGCGCTGACGGAGGTGATGCCCTCGCAGTGGACGTTCTCCAGCGCGAACCGGGTGTGGAAGGAGAGGGTAGCCAGGATGGCCGCCTTGGCGGCGGCGTCGTGGCCTTCGACGTCGGCCGTTGGGTCCGCTTCGGCGTAGCCGAGGCGCTGGGCCTCTGCGAGGGCATCGGCGAACTGGGCGCCGGTGGAGTCCATCTGGTCCAGGATGAAGTTCGTGGTGCCGTTGACGATGCCCAGCACCCGGGTGATCCGGTCGCCGGAAAGGCTGTCGCGGATGGGCCGGAGGATGGGGATGGCGCCGGCCACGGCCGCTTCGTAGGAGAGTTGGACGCCCGCCTTGTCCGCCTCCTCGTAGAGGGTGGGCCCGTCCTGGGCCAGCAGGGCCTTGTTGCCGGTGACAACGCAGGCGCCGTTCTGCAGCGCCGAGAGGATCAGCGTCCTGGCAGGCTCAATGCCGCCCATGAGCTCGATGACCAGGTCAGCGTCCTTGACCAGTGTCTCGGCGTCGGTGGTGAAGAGCTCCTGCGGCAGGTCCACATCACGGGGTGCGTTGACGTTGCGCACGGCAATGCCGCTGAGCTCCAGGCGGGCGCCGGCGCGGGCGGCAAGGGCGTCGGCGTCCTCAATGAGGATCCGCGCAACCTGGGCCCCAACGTTGCCGCAGCCCAGCAGGGCTACTTTCAGGGTTCGCAATTCCGTCATTCAGGCTCCCATGTCGCGGTTCAGCAGATCTTCTTCGGTTTCCCCGCGGACAATCAGCCGGGCAGATCCGTCGCGCACCGCGACAACGCCCGGGCGGGCCAGATAGTTGTAGTTGCTTGAAAGGGCCCAGCAGTAGGCGCCGGTCCCCGGTACAGCAAGCAGATCACCGGCTGCCACGTCCTCGGGCAGATATACATCTCTAACAACTATGTCGCCGCTCTCGCAATGTTTGCCCACCACGCGGGACAGCTGTGGAGCCGCCGCGGACGCGCGCGAGGCCAGAATTGCGGAGTAATCGGCGTCGTAGAGCACGGGCCGGGCGTTGTCGCTCATGCCGCCGTCCACCGAAACATACCGGCGCGGATACGTAACGTTGTTGCCTCCGTCACTGGCTTTGGAGGGGGCCGGCGCGTCCACGCGCACGGTTTTGATCGTCCCTACTTCGTAAAGCGTGAAGGTGGTGCTGCCCACGATGGCGCGTCCCGGCTCGATGGAAATGCGGGGCGAGTCAATGCCCAGTTCTGCGCAGGTGGAACGGACGACGGCGGCCATCGCCTCCGCGATCTCGGCTGCAGGACGGGGGGTGTCCACCGGGGTGTAGGCGATGCCGTAGCCGCCGCCGAGGTCCAGCTCCGGAAGGACAATGGAGTACTTTTCCTGCATGGCGGCGAGGAAGCGAAGGAGCTTTTCGGCGGCCATCGCGAAGCCGTCCGGCTCGAAGATCTGGGATCCGATATGGCAGTGCAGTCCCAGCAGTTCAATGCCCGGGTGCGCGGCAGCGGCAGCCACTGCTTCTTCGGCGGCGGACAGCCCGGCCTGGTCGGTGGTGTCCGCGGCCATGGAGAGGCCGAACTTCTGGTCCTCGTGGGCCGTGGCAATGAATTCGTGCGTATGCGCATGGACCCCCGGCGTGAGCCGGAGCATGACCTTGGCCTTTTCCCCCCGGCGTTCAGCGATGGCGCCCACCCGGACCAGTTCGCTGAGGCTGTCCACCACAATCCGGCCCAGCTTCATGTCCAGCGCACGGTGGATCTCCCCGTCCGACTTGTTGTTGCCGTGCAGGGCCACGTCGGCGCCGGGAATCCCGGCCTTTGCCGCAACGGCCAGCTCGCCGCCGGACGCAGTGTCCAGCCGCAGCCCCTCCTCCTCGACCCACCGCACCACGGCGGTGCACAGGAACGATTTGCCGGCGTAGTAGACGTCCACTCCCCCGCAGATATCGGCGAACGCATTGTTGAACGCGTCGCTGAAGGCGCGTGCCCTGGCACGGAAGTCGGTCTCGCTCATGACGAAGAGCGGGGTTCCATACTGCCGCTGGAGCTCGCTGACCGGAATTCCGTCGATGGTGAGTTCACCGGAATCGCTCCTGGCCGCGTCCTGTGCCCACATCTTTGGCTCAAGGGCATTCAGGTCGGCAGGGACAGAAAGCCAGCCGGGGGCAAGCGGGGAACCGGCGGCGGGGTCCTGTGCAGCCATGGGATCACATCCGTTCCGGCGCGGAAACGCCAAGCAGGTCAAGGCCGTTGGCCAGCACCTGGCTCGTGGCGTCGTTGAGCCACAGCCGGGTGCGGTTGACATCGGTCACCGCTTCGTCGCCCATGGGCGCAATGCGGCAGGCGTCATACCAGCGGTGGTAGGCGCCGGCGATGACCTCCAGATGGCGCGCCACACGGTGCGGCTCACGCAGCTCGGCAGCCTTGGCCACGATCGAGGGGTAGCTGCCCAGGTAGGAAAGCAGCTCGTTCTCGGTGGCGTGGTCCAGCAGCGAGGCGTCAAAGCTGTCTTTGCCGTCCACCTGGCGCTCCACCCCCGCCGCCACGGCGTTCCGGGCAGCGCCGCGGGAGCGGGCGTGGGCGTACTGGACGTAGAACACCGGGTTTTCGTTGCTGTGCTTCTTAAGCAGTTCCGGGTCAAGGGTCAGGGGGGAGTCGGCGGGGAAGCGTGCCAGCGAGTAGCGGACGGCGTCCTTCCCCAGCCAGTCGATCAGGTCCTTGAGCTCAATGATGTTTCCGGCACGCTTGGACAGCTTCGCTCCGTTGACGGACACCAGCTGCCCGATCAGCACCTCGATGTGGACCTCGGGGTCGTCGCCGGCGCACGCGGCAATCGCCTTGAGCCGGTTGATGTAGCCGTGGTGGTCGGCGCCGAGGAGGTAGATCTTCTCGGTGAAGCCGCGGTCCTTCTTGGACAGGTAGTAGGCGGCGTCGGCTGCGAAGTACGTCGGCTCGCCGTTGGCCCGGATCATCACCCGGTCCTTGTCGTCGCCAAAGTCGGTGGTCCGCAGCCAGACCGCGCCGCCGTCGTCGAACACGTGGCCCTGCTCCCGCAGGCGCGCCACGGCACTCTCGATCGCACCGGCGTCGTGCAGCTCCTGCTCGGAGAAGAACACATCGAACTCCACGCCGAAGTCCGCAAGGGTGGACTTGATGTCCTTCATCTGCGCCTTGTAGGCGGCGGCGCGGATCACCGGAAGGGCCGCAACTTCAGTCAGTTCACGGATGTCCGGGTGCTCTGTCAGCACCTCGTGCCCAAGGTCCGCAATGTATTGTCCGGGATAACCGCCGTCGGGCACGGGGAGGCCGTGCAGCCGGTTGTAGACGGAGTGCGCGAAGACGTTCATCTGCGTTCCGGCGTCATTGATGTAGTACTCGGCGGTCACATCCGCCCCGGACGCGCGCAGCACGCGCGCGATCGAATCCCCCAACGCTGCCCAGCGGGTGTGCCCGATATGCAGGGGCCCGGTGGGATTGGCCGAGACAAACTCCATGTTCACCGTGTGGCCGGCGAGCGCGGAGTTGGTGCCGTACTGCTTTCCGGCCTCGACAATCACCTTGGCCAGGGCGCCGGCGGCAGCCGCATCCACGGTGATGTTCAGGAACCCCGGCCCCGCGATGTCCACGGCGGCAACGCCGTCGATGGACTTCAGCCGGGCACTGAGGATGGTGGCGAATTCACGCGGGTTGGTGCCGGCCTGCTTGGCAAGCTGCAGGGCAATGTTGGTGGCCCAGTCGCCGTGGTCCCGGTTCTTGGGTCGCTCCACGCGCACCTCATCAGGGACAGCTGATGCTGCAAGGGCGATGTCACCGGCGGCAACAGCGTCCTTCAGGCAGGCGGATATGGCGAGGGAGAGTTCTTCGGGAGTCACCCTTCTAGACTACCGGGGGCCGGTCACAGCAAAGGAATCCAGGGAGCTTCGCGCACCCTGTCGATCCACAGGAAGTCAGAAACCCCCACACAGCTTGAACCAATAGGCTGGCTTCTGCGTTGACAACACCGTAACCACTGGGCAGTTCCCTTCCTGCGTCCCCTCCCGATGAAACGAGAACCCTGATGAGACCCTCAGTCCGTAAAAGTGTTTACGCCGGAATCGCCGGCCTGTCCCTGGCGGGAACGATGGCAGGCTGCGCACCGTCACCCGGCAGCGCCCCCGCGGCAACCGTCCCTTCCACGGGAGCGTCAGCACCGGGGGCCGGCGGGGCGGAATACAAGGACGGCACGTACAGCGCTGATGGCACCTATGTCTCGCCCAACGGTACGGAGACAGTTGGCGTCCAGCTCACCCTTGCCGCCGGGACCGTCACGGACGTCCAGATCACCCAGCACCCGTCCAACCCGAATACCCGCAAGTTCCAGGGCGAGTTTGCCGGCGGCATCGCGGCCCAGGTGGTTGGCAAGGACATTGACGAGCTCAATGTGTCCAAGGTCGCGGGCTCTTCCCTCACCAGCGGCGGTTTCAACATGGCCCTGGAGCAGATCAAGTCGGAGGCAAAGTAGCCCGTGCCGGACGGAGCCCTGGAGGACTTTGCGTTCGAGGGGATCGGCACGCACTGGCAGGTCTCTACGCCCCGGCTGCTCGATCCCGCCCTGCGGGCCCGCCTCCTTGGCGTGGTGGAACGGTTCGACGCCGACTGGTCCCGGTTCCGGGACGATTCCCGCGTCACTGCGATGGCCAGGGAACCCGGACGGTATGAATTTCCCGCCGAGGCCGGGCCACTCGGGCTGGTCTACCGCACCCTCTACCAGCTCACCGGCGGGGCAATGACCCCGCTCATCGGCACCAGCCTGGAGCGCCTGGGCTATGACGCCGGCTACTCGCTTCGGCCCTCCGGCTCCCCGCTGCCGGCACCGGCCTGGGACGACGTGCTGGACTGGGCGGGCACTACCCTCACCACTCGGGCCCCGGCTGTCCTGGACATCGGGGCCGCCGGCAAGGGCTTGCTGGTGGATCTGCTGGCGGCTGAGCTTGAGGCGGGTGGTGTGAAGGCGTTCATTATCGATGCCAGCGGGGACCTCCTGGTGCGTGGCCAGGATCCGGTACCGGTGGCCCTGGAACACCCGTACAACGCAGCCCAGGCCATCGGAGTGGTGCAGCTAACCGGCCGGGCACTCTGCGCCTCTGCCGCAAACCGGCGCGCCTGGGGCGACGGCCTGCACCACGTCCTGGACGGCAGGACCGGCCGGCCGGTCAGGACAGCTGTGGCCACCTGGGCGCTGGCGGAAACCGCCATGCTGGCCGACGCCCTGGCAACGGCGCTCTTCTTCGTCCCCGGTGGCGAACTCCAGCAGTCTTTTGATTTTTCCTGGTTGACGGTCTTCTCGGACGGAAGCGCAGCCCATTCCGCAGGATTTGAAGGGACACTGTTTTCATGAGCCCTGTTGAAGCGCCCGGAGCCCGCCCGGCCCTGTCCGTCGGCCGGCTGGATACCGTGCTGGGCCGGTTCACCATGTACCGGCTGATCCTTGTGGTCCTGGCGGTCCTGGCCGGATACAGCCTTGTGCTGAACGCCCTGGGCTGGCTGACTTTCGGCATTCCGGAGATGCTGGCGCACCTGGTCCTCTGCCTTGGGCTGACGTACGCATCGAACAGGGCGCTGGCAGCGCTGTTCCGGGTACGGCCGCACTCCGAGTCGTCTCTGATCACCGGGCTGCTGCTCTATTTCCTGTTCTGGCCCTCCTTCGCCCCTATGGATGTGGCTGGGGTGGCTTTGGCGTGCGTGCTGGCATCGGCGTCGAAATACGCCCTCGCCTGGCGCGGCCGGCACGTGTTCAACCCTGCCGCAGCCGGCGCGTTCGTCACGGGCCTCACCGGCCTGAACATCGCAACGTGGTGGGCTGCCACGCCGGCCATGCTGTGGCTGCTGGTTCCGGGGGTCCTGCTGGTCCTCTACCGCACCCGGAAGTTCCTCATGGCTTCGGTGTTCACCGTTGTTGCCGCCGCGATCATCACTTCCGAACTGCTCCAGGCCGGGCTGTCAGCGGGCATGGCCCTGTGGCAGTCCTTTGCCCAGCGGCCGCTGCTGTTCTTTGTTGGATTCATGCTTACCGAACCGCTGACGCTCCCGCCGCGGCGCTGGCAGCAGCTGGCGTTGGCTGCGGTGGTGGGCGTCGTTTTCGCGGTTCCCTACAACGTCGGTTTCCTGGCGAACTCTCCGGAAGCGGCGCTGCTGCTGGGCAACCTGCTGGCTTTCCTCGCGGGGCAGCGCGGGACCGTGACCCTTCGTTTCGCCGGGGCCAGGGCGTTGACACCCAGTACTACGGAGTTCTCTTTCGAACCGTCCCGGCCGGTCCGGTTTGCGCCCGGGCAGTATATGGAACTGGACCTGCCGCAGGTGAAGTCGGACAGGAAGGGCCGGCGCCGTGTGTTCAGCCTGACAAGTGCACCGGACGAACGCATGGTGAAGTTTGGCGTGCGGACAGCTGAGCCCGTGTCCCCGGCGAAGCGGGTCCTCCTTGCGCTGGAGCCGGGAGACGAAGTGACCGCCACCTCCGTGGGGGGCGACTTTGTCCTCCCCCGGGATCCCCGGAAGCCGGTCCTGCTGATTGCCGCCGGGATCGGCATCACGCCCTATCTTTCACACTTGTCTTCAGGAGGATTGCGGGAACGGGACGCTGTCCTCCTCCTCCTGGCCAGGAGCGCCGACGAGGTAGCCTATGCGCAGGAACTGCGGGCGGCGGGCATCCGCGTCCTGGTGCGCACTGCGGATGGTTCCGCACCGCCGCCGGACCTGGCCGCCGCCTCCTGGGACGGCACACGCCTGGACGGCGAAGCCCTCCGGGCACTGGTCCCGGACATAGCGGACCGGGACGTCTACGTCTCGGGATCACCTGCAAGCGTCGCGTCACTGCGCAAGGCAGCGAAGCAGGCAGGGGCCCGCAGGCTTCACGTGGACTCATTCTCCGGCTACTGATTTCCGGCCCGGGACCGCGCCCCGGGGTGACGGGGCGGTGGCGATTTTCCCTTGCGGGCCACCTTCCTGCTAAGCTCTAGGACGTCCCGCCCGCAACGGCAGGAAACCCCGGATTGCCCTCGTAGCTCAGGGGATAGAGCGTCTGCCTCCGGAGCAGAAGGTCGTAGGTTCGAATCCTATCGAGGGCACAGACGAAAACCCCGTTACTTCAAGGAAGTGACGGGGTTTTCTGCTTCCCTGTCCCCGTGCAGTCTGCCTGCTCCCGTACGTGAGCCTGCGAAGGATTGTCGGTGCGCCCTCGTAGTCTGAAGTCACCAAGTCGAGGGGGTACGCAATGCACATTCCGTTCTGTTCTATCGTTCCGCCTTACCTGTTGAGGAGGCTGGCCAAACAGGGTGCGCCGGAGTTTTTGTCCGCGGCCAGGGCAGCCAGGGAAGCTTTGGGCCATGTGGAGTCGTTCCATTCGGCACGGTCCCAGCCCGTGCCGGGCGTGCCGGAAGGCGTCCGCCAGGCCAAACCCGGACCGTCAAACCGGGGCATCTACGACGCCGGCGGTTCAGAGATCCTCCCCGGCCGGCTGGTCCGCAAGGAGGGTGAAGCCGCCACGGATGACCCGGCGGTTGATGAGGCCTATGACGGGCTTGGCCACACGCACCGCCTCTACGCGGACGTGTTCGGACGCAACTCCATCGACGGACGGGGGCTGCCGCTGGACGCAACGGTCCACTTCGGCAAGCTGTACGACAACGCCTTTTGGAACGGCAGGCAGATGGTCTTCGGCGACGGCGACGGTGAGGTCTTCGAACGGTTCACCAGGTCCCTGAGCGTCATCGGCCACGAACTGGCCCACGGCGTCACCCAGTATTCCGCCGCGCTCGCCTACCGTAACCAGGCGGGCGCCCTCAACGAATCCATGTCCGACGTCTTTGGCGCACTGGTCGAGCAGTATGTCAACAACCAGTCCGCTGCCGAGGCCAGCTGGCTGATCGGCGAGGGCCTCTTCACCGCCCAAGTGGAGGGCAGCGCCTTGCGTTCCATGAAGGCTCCCGGCACGGCGTACGACGACGACGTGCTGGGCAAGGATCCCCAGCCGGACTCTATGGACACGTACGTCAAGACGAGCGCCGACAACGGCGGGGTCCACATCAACTCCGGCATCCCCAACCGCGCCTTCTACCTTGTGGCGGAGACGCTCGGGGGAAACGCCTGGGACTCCCCCGGGCGCATCTGGTACGAGGCACTCACGGGCGGAACGCTGCCTCCCACGGCGACCTTCAGGGTCTTTGCGCGTGCCACGGCCGCATCGGCCGTGGAGCTCTTCGGTTCCGGATCCGCCGAGCATG
Organism: Arthrobacter sp. AB6; assembly: GCF_031844545.1. Classification (NCBI taxonomy): domain Bacteria; kingdom Bacillati; phylum Actinomycetota; class Actinomycetes; order Micrococcales; family Micrococcaceae; genus Arthrobacter; species Arthrobacter sp. AB6. Next base: position 60,089 of record NZ_JAUZVL010000011.1, on the reverse strand, counting down.
ACGCCGTCCTTAAGGCGTGGGAAACTGTGAAGGTCAAGCTTTAACGGACTCCTGGCTGCCGTACTTCGGGGCGGCAGCCAGGCTGCAGGGCAAGCCCAAGGACCAGGCCATGAAGATCAGTGTTGAGCGCACCGGAGGAATCGCCGCGATACCACGGGTGTGGACTGTGGAAGCCCAATCCAAGAGCGCCATCAGCCAGTGGCAGCCCATCGTGGAGGCATGCCCCTGGGATTCAGTACCCAGGACTCCGAAGGCAGCTGCCGAGCAGTTTGCGGAAGCCCAACCGGACAGGTTCATCTATTCGATCCGGGCAGGGCAGCGCAGGGCAGCCCTGCCTGAGCAGGCCGTCACCGGACCTTGGCGGATTCTCGTGGACAGTACGCGGGAAGCGGCCGAGGAAATCCGCGCCAAACAACGCCGCAACGGACCGGCGCCCGGTTAGCGTGCAAGGGGCGCTATCCCGCCACAGCCAGTTGGCCGCGGAAAGCGCGGCGGTATGACTGCGGGCTGGTGTCCAGGACCTTGGCGAAGTGGTGCCGCAGCAGGACAGGGTGCCCGAAGCCGGATTCCCTGGCGATTTCTTCGATGTTCAGGTCGGTGGACTCAAGGAGTTCCTGGGCCCGGAGCACCCGCTGTGAATTGAGCCAGGCGGCAGGCGTCGCTCCGGTCTCGGACCGGAAGCGCCGGGCGAATGTCCTGGCGGACATGTGCACGCGTGCTGCCAGTTCGTTCACCGTGTGCTCGCGGTCCAGGTTCTCCACCATCCAGCGCAGCAGTTCCTCCATGGGAGCGGAACCGCAGGCTGGCATTGGCCGGTCGATGAACTGCGCCTGGCCGCCGTCACGGTGCGGGGGAACCACCATGTCCCTGGCGATCGCGGCAGCCACCTGCGCCCCCAGTTCGACGCGCACAAGGTGGAGGCACGCATCGATCCCGGCGGCGGTGCCTGCGGAAGTGATGATGTTGCCGTCCTGCACGTAGAGGACGTTTTCGTCCACCTGCACGCGCGGATACTCTGCAGCCAGTTGGCCTGAGTAGTGCCAGTGGGTGGTGCAGCGGCGCCCGTCGAGCAAGCCGGCACGGGCCAAGGCAAAAGCGCCCGAGCAGATGGACATTACCCAAGCTCCCCTCGCATCGGCAGCCCGGAGCGCCTCGAGGACGGATTCGGGCAACTCGTCGTCCCTGCCGTAGGGGGCCATGATGACCAGGTCCGCATCGTCGGTTGCCTCGAGTCCCAGGCCGACGTTCAGGGACAGGCCGGACTCGAGCCGGACGTTACCAGGCTGCGGCGTGCAGACGCGGAAGTCGAAGGCCGGGACGCCGCTCCCCCGGCCGGATCTGTCGATACCGAAGACCTCGCAGGCAGTACCGAACTCGAATATCGAGAAGTTGGGAACCACGATGACAGCCACTGATTTGAGCATGCTTCCATTGTGGCAGGAATTATAGCTTTTTGGGCATTTCTGCCACTTTTTCTTGGCTGCCGAGAGGAGAAGCATGGAGTCATGGAAATCCTCATAACCCTCCTCGTCCTCCTGATCCTCCTCGTAGCCGCCGCCACCGTTTCAGCGCTTTTGCGTGACGGCCGGGGGCATACGCCTCCTGTCGAATCCCACGAAGCCTGGTCCGCCCTGGACCTCCCCAGCATCAACTACACGCTCCGCGTCTTCTAGGCAGGCGCCACTGCAGACAGCCGAAACGGGAAGCCCGGGCACCCGCAGTAGACTGTCAGCAGACATGACACTTCACATCTCCTACCCCGCCGAGCTGCCGGTCTCCGAACGGCGCGAAGACCTGATGGCAGCCATAGCGGCGAACCAGGTCACCATCATCGCCGGCGAGACCGGTTCCGGTAAGACCACCCAGATACCCAAGATGTGCCTCGAACTTGGCCTGGGTGAAAACGGGCTGATCGGCCACACCCAGCCGCGCCGGCTCGCAGCCCGCACGGTGGCCGAGCGCATCGCCGAGGAACTGGGCGTGGACATCGGCCAGGAGGTGGGCTTCCAGGTCCGCTTCACAGGTGAGGTCAGCCGCGCCACGAAGGTCAAGCTGATGACCGACGGCATCCTGCTTGCAGAAATCCAGCGGGACAAACTGCTGCGCAAGTACAACGCGATCATCATCGACGAGGCCCACGAACGAAGCCTCAATATCGACTTCATCCTGGGCTACCTCAAGCGGATCCTGCCGCAGCGGCCGGACCTCAAGGTGATCATCACCTCCGCCACCATCGACCCCCAGCGCTTTGCCGACCATTTCGGCACACCGGAAGAACCCGCACCCATTGTCGAGGTCTCCGGGCGGACCTACCCGGTGGAAATCCGGTACCGCCCGCTCTCCCAGCCACCGGGCGGAGCCGGGCCTGACGACGAGAACGGTTCCGATGACGAACTCGAGGAAGACCGCGATCCGCTTGACGCCGTGTGTGACGCCGTCGACGAACTTGCCCTGGAAGCGCCGGGCGACATCCTGGTGTTCTTCTCCGGCGAGCGCGAAATCCGCGACGCTGCCGAAGCGCTGCAGGCCCGCATCCAGTCCAACCGCCGGCTGGCCGGAACCGAAGTCCTTCCGCTCTTCGCACGGCTGAGCCTGCAGGAACAGCACAAGGTCTTCCACCCCGGCAGCAAGCGCAGGATTGTCCTTGCCACCAACGTCGCCGAAACCTCGCTCACGGTTCCAGGCATCAAGTACGTCATCGACACCGGCACCGCCCGCATCTCCCGGTACTCGCACCGCACCAAGGTCCAGCGGCTGCCGATCGAGCGGGTCTCCCAGGCTTCGGCCAACCAGCGGTCCGGCCGCTGCGGCCGCGTCTCGGACGGCATCGCCATCCGCCTGTACTCCGAGGAAGACTTCGAGTCCCGCCCCCTCTACACGGACCCGGAGATCCTGCGGACCAACCTCGCTGCCGTTATCCTGCAGATGACCGCCATGGGAGTGGCGCGCGGCCCCAAGGACGTCGAAAACTTCCCCTTCGTGGAGCCGCCTGAAACGCGGGCAATCAACGACGGCGTCACGCTGCTCCGCGAACTCGGCGCCCTCGCTGCCGCCCGGCCACAGAACGGCACGGACGGGGCGAAAAGCGGCGGCGGGCTCACCGCCGTCGGGCAGAAGCTCGCCCAGCTGCCGGTGGACCCCCGCCTGGGCCGGATGATCGTGGAGGCGGGCAAACGCGGCTGCGTCCGCGAGGTGATGGTCCTGGCCGCGGCCCTCACCATCCAGGACCCGCGCGAGCGTCCAACAGACAAGCAGCAACTCGCGGCGGAAAAGCACAACCGGTTCAAGGACGAGAACTCGGACTTCACCGGCTTCCTTAACCTCTGGAACTACCTGCAGGAGAAGCAGCAGGAGCTCTCGTCGTCCGCCTTCCGCCGGATGTGCCGGGCCGAGTTCATCAATTACCTCCGGGTCCGGGAGTGGCAGGACCTGTTTGCCCAGCTGCGCCAGCTGGCCCGGCCACTGGGCATCAGCCTCGACAACAAGCGGCTTGCCGACCCCGTGGGCAACCACGAGGGCATCCACATCAGCCTTCTTTCCGGGCTCCTGAGCCACATCGGCATCCTTGACGAACGCAAGCGCGAGTATGCAGGTGCCCGGGGCAGCCGGTTCGCGATCTTCCCCGGCTCGGCCCTCTTCAAGAAGTCACCCACGTTCGTGATGGCGGCGGAACTCGTGGAGACCAGCCGCCTCTGGGCGAGGGTGGCGGCGAAGTTCGATCCTGTGTGGGCCGAACAGGTGGCCCCGGACCTGGTGAAGCGCAGCTACAGCGAACCGCACTGGTCCACCCGCCAGGGCGCCGTGATGGCGTACGAGAAGGTCACCCTGTACGGCGTGCCCATCATCGCCCAGCGCAGGATCAACTACGGAAGGGTTGACCCCGTCGTCGCCCGGGAACTCTTCATCAGGCACGCCCTGGTGGAGGGTGACTGGAAAACCCACCACAAGTTCTTCCACCGCAATCGCGCACTCCTCAATGAAGTTGAGGAACTGGAGGCCAGGATGCGCCGTCGCGACCTCCTGGTGGATGACGAGACGCTGTTTGAGTTCTACGACGCGCGGGTGGGACCGGACGTTGTGTCCGAACGGCACTTCGACAAATGGTGGAAGGAGGCCCGGCAGAAGAACCCCGACCTCCTTGACTACGACAAGTCCCTCCTGCTCAGCGACGACGCGGACGACCTCGACGAAGCCGCCTATCCCAAGACCTGGCTGCATAAGGGCTTTGAGCTGCCGTTGAGCTACGAGTTCCACCCGGTGGCTCCCGGCTCGCCGCCCAACCCGTCCGACGGCGTCACGGCTGAGGTGCCGGTGCTGTTCCTGAACCGACTGGATGACAAGGCTTTCCGCTGGCTCATACCGGGGCAGCGCGTTGAGCTGGTGACGGCCCTGATCAAGTCCTTGCCGAAGCAGATCCGCAAGAATTTCGTTCCCGCCCCGGACGTTGCCCGGCAGGCAGTGGCAGTCCTGGAATCCGAATTCGATCCCGCCGTGGACGAGCTCGAGCCTTCCCTTGAGCTTGCCCTGCGCCGGATCCGCGGACACGTCATCCCGCCGGGATCCTGGAACTGGGACGCGGTGCCCCCGCACCTGCGGGTGAGCTTCAAGGTGGTGGACAGCAGGGGCAAAGTCCTGGACGAGGGCAAGGACCTCGCCGCACTCCAGGAGAAGCTGGCTCCGGCAACGCGGCGGGCCATCGCAGAGTCGCTGGGGGCCACGCCCGCCTCCACCGCGCCCGGCGCCGGCAACGGCAGGAATCCTGCGCGGGGGTCAGGGAAAACGCACGACGCCGGATCCTCCGCAGCGCTGCAGCCTGCCGAAGTGCCGGGGGCCGCAGGCCCAACCGGCTTCCGGGAACAGGACGGGCTCACCGAATGGACGGTCGGAACAATCCAGCGCCAGGTCAGCAGCACGGTCAACGGCCACACGGTGACGGGTTACCCGGCGCTGGTGGACCAGGGCACGTCGGTGTCACTGCGTGTCTTCCAGACTGCCGAGGAACAGCAGGAGGCAATGCGCGGCGGGGTGGTCAGGCTGCTGGCCCTGCGCGTTCCGGCACCTGACCGGTATGTGCTGGAGCACCTGAGCAACACGGAGAAACTCACGTTCAGCCAAAACCCGCACGGCTCGGTCGCAAGCCTGATCGCTGACTGCGCCCTGGCCGCCATCGACAAGCTCACGCCCGCGGAACTGCCCTGGGACCGGGAGTCCTTTGACCGGCTGTACGAGGTGGTCCGGGCCGAACTGATCGACACGGTGTTCAGCGTCACCGCAGTGGTGGAACGAATCCTGGCCAGCACCCGGCGGATCGAAAAACAGCTGAAGGGTACCACCAGCCTGGCGCTGATCAGTGCCCTCAACGACATCAAGAGCCAGCTGGAACAGTTGGTCTACCCCGGCTTTGTGGCACGGACGGGCTACGCCCAGCTGAGCCAGCTCCCCCGGTACCTTTCGGCCATTGAAAAGAGGCTGGAACGCCTTCCGGGCAACGTCCAGCGCGACGCCCTGAACATGGCCTTGGTGCAGCGGCTCGAGGACGACTACGACGACGCCGTGTCGGCCCTGCTCCCCGGACGCAAGGCAGGCCCTGAGTTAACCCAGGTGCGCTGGATGCTTGAGGAGCTCCGGGTGAGCCTCTTCGCCGTCGAACTCGGGACAGCGTATTCGGTGTCGGAGAAGAGGATCCGCGCCGTGCTCAACAAGGCTCTGGCGCCGGCCTAGGCCGGGACCACGGAGCGGGACCTGGACGGGCCGCCTAGGACGGCACGTACTCGCCGTACCCGGCGGCCCGCAAGCCTTGGCGGAGCTTCTCGGCGTTGGCGTCGAGGACATCCGGATCAGGGTTCTGGTCCGCCGTCGCGAAATTGAACTCGGCCATGCTCCTCGAGGGCCAGACGTGCACGTGGAGGTGGTTGATTTCATAACCCGCCACGATCAGCCCGGCCCGCGCCGCATTGAAGGTCTCCACCTGCACGGCACCGATCCGCCGGGCCACCTCCATGACCTTCGCCAGCGTTTCCGGCGAAGCGTCCGTCCACCGGTCCACTTCCTCAGTCGGTACCACCAGGGTGTGGCCGTCAGCCAGCGGCCCGGTGGTGAGGAAAGCGGCGACATCCGGTTCCCGCCACACGAAGCGGCCCGGGATTTCGCCGTTCAGGATCCTGGTGAAGAGCGTGCTCATGCGTCTGCCTCCTTGGCGGGTGCCTGCAAGGTGCTGGTGTCCAGCACAAACCGGTATTTCACATCGCCTGCCACCATCCGGTCGTAGGCCTCATTCAGCTGGTCTGCCCGCACCACCTCGATGTCCGCAGCAACACCGTGCTCGGCGCAAAAGTCGAGCATCTCCTGGGTTTCGGCGATGCCGCCAATCAACGAGCCGGCGTAGGCGATCCGACGCCGGATGAGCGCGCCCGGGTTCACCGGCGGCATCGCCTCCGACGGCAGGCCCAGCTGGAAGAGGGCACCGTCCACCCGCAGGGTCCGGAAGAAGGGGTTCAGGTCGTGCGGGGCCGCCACGGTGTCAATGATGAGGTCGATGCTGCGATTGGCCGCCGCCATCGCCGCTTCGTCGCGCGACAGGACTACCTCATCGGCTCCCAGCTCCAGGGCCGCCGCCACCTTTGCCTCCGACGTCGTGAATACCACCACCTTCGCTCCCATTGCCTTGGCGAGCTTCACGGCCATATGGCCGAGTCCGCCCAGCCCCACCACGCCCACAACGTCGCCTTCTTCGACGTCGAAGTGCCGCAGCGGCGAGAACGTGGTGACGCCGGCACACAGCAGTGGTGCAGCGGCGGCGGGATCGAGGGCTGCCGGCACCCGGAGGACGTAGCGGCGGTCCACCACCACGGAGGAGGAATAGCCGCCCTGCGTCACGGCGCCGCCGTTCCGCCGGTCAACGGCCCCGTACGTGCCGGTCATGCCGTTTTCGCAGTACTGCTCCAGGCCGTCCAGGCAGCTTTCGCATTCGCGGCACGAATCCACGATGCAGCCCACACCCGCGCGGTCACCAGCGGCGAAATCCGTCACGGCGGAGCCCACCTGGCTGACGGTGCCCACAATCTCGTGCCCCGGGACCAGCGGCCAGATCCTGCCGCCCCACTCGCCCCGGGTGGCATGCACATCCGAGTGGCACAGCCCGCAGAACTCGATGGCGATTTCGACGTCGTCCGGCCCGGGAGCGCGCCGGGCGAGGGTCAGCGGGACCAGCCCGCTGTCCGGTGCCGTCGCGCCGCACGCGGCAGCAAGGCGGCGGCCGTCCACAGCAGTTGACTCAGGACCGGCGGGTTCCGGGGTGACTGGTTTGGCAAGGGGCGGCGGTACGGGGCGTCCTGGGGTCATAGTGTGACGCTACCCTTGCCGGCAGCCGGGTTTCCACTCGGCAGTCCGCTTGGGCGGCCGGGCTCTGCGCCGGTTGCCACCGGCAGGTCCGGGTTGTTGGACCACTCCGAGAACGATCCCGGATACAGCGCAGCCCGGAAGCCGGCGAGTTCCAGGGCTGCCACCTCGTGGGCCGCTGTGACCCCGGAGCCGCAGTACACCGCGACGTGCACTCCTTCGCGTACGCCCAGGGACTCAAACCGGAGGCGGAGGGTATCGGACGGCAGGAACCGCCCGCTGCTGTCCACGTTTTCCGACGTCGGCACGCTGACCGCGCCCGGGATATGCCCGGCCCGGGGGTCAACAGGCTCGAACTCACCGCGGTAGCGCTCCCCTGCACGGGCGTCCAGCAGGAGGCCGTCGTGCGGCCAGCCGGCGGCAGCGGCGGCGTCGACCACCGGCATGTTCCCGTCCGCGAGCGTCACGTCTCCGGCATCCGGGATAACCGGCCCTGCTGCCACCGGAAGGCCTGCGGCACGCCAGGCGGCAAGGCCGCCGTCGAGCAGGTAGGCGTCCGCGAAGCCGGCGTTCCGAAGCATCCACCACACCCGTGCCGCGGCCATGTTGCCGCTGTCATCGTAGGCAACCACAACGTCGCCGTCATTGATGCCCCAGCGCCTGGCGCTTTCCTGGAAGTCCTCGGCCCGTGGCAGCGGGTGCCTCCCGCGCTCCGGAGCTGCCGGGGCGGCAAGTTCAGCGGCAAGGTCCACGAACACGGCACCCGGCAGGTGCCCCTGCAGATAGTGGCGGTAACCGTGCGGATCGCCCAGGACCCAGCGGACATCAAGGAGCACGGTGCGCCGGTGTTCCGCAAGGCGGGCCTGCAGGCCCGCCACGTCTATCAAGGGGTTCAAACTTCCACCGACTCCCGGGCAGCCAGATGGGCGTAGTCGGTGCCGTACTTGGCGCCGATCCTCTGCACATGCCCTTCAACGATCTTCAGGCCGTTCTCGTTGAGCAGTCCGTCATGGATCTGGAACGCCTTCGGCGCCCGGACACCGATCACAAAGTCCAGCACCTCGGCGGATTTGCTCCACGGCGCGTGGAGGGGAACCAGCAGGGTCTGGACGCTGATCCCGTCCGGAATGATGAAGGAGTCCCCCGGGTGGTAGACGTTGTCGTCGATGAGGTATCCGATGTTGGCGACGAGGGGGATCTGCGGGTGGATCAGGGCATGCTGGCCGCCGAAGCTGCGGACGGTAAAGCCGGCAGCCTGGAACGTTGAGCCAGGGTTCACGGCGTGGACGCGGACGGCTTCGCCGGAGGCTTTGTCCTGCAGCTGGCCGGCAACCCGCGCCGGAGCGAACACCGCCAGCTTCCCGTTTGCGCGCAACGCCTCCACCACCACCGGAACGTCCACGTGGTCAGCATGCTCATGCGTGACCAGGACCGCCTCCGCATCCTCCAGGGCCTCCGCCGACTCGGAGAAGTTGCCCGGATCCAGCACCAGGACACGGCCGTCCTTTTCCAGGCGGACACAGGAATGGGTGTATTTGGTCAGCTTCATAGCGCCAGCCTAGGGTCCGCCTCCGGACCATGTCCACGAAGCTCCGGCTGGTAATCTGGATCTTTGCCACCATCCTGAGGAAGCGAGTCCACCCATGCCCTTCGGCGCCAAGGCTGATTCCACCACCCCGTCCCCCGTGCAGGGCGGCGGCAAGGAACAGCGCGTTACGAAGCAGCGCCGGGCAGTAAGTGCCGCCCTCGATGAACTCGACGATTTCGTCAGCACGCAGGAGCTGTACCGGATCCTGCAGAACCAGGGCGCCCCGGTCTCCCTGGCAACCGCCTACCGGATCCTGCAGTCGCTCGCCGACGAGGGGCTGGTGGACGTACTGCGGAACGGCGACGGTGAAGCGGTGTACAGGCGCTGCGCCGTCACCGGGCACCACCACCACCTGCTGTGCCGGAACTGCGGAAAGGCCGTGGAAGTGGAGGCCCCCGCCGTCGAGACGTGGGCCGCGCGCATTGCGGCAGAGCACGGATACACCGACGTGGCCCACACGGTGGAGATTTTCGGGCTGTGCCCTGACTGCACGGCACGCAAGGCCAACGGCGCCCTTTAGGCAGCGGACCATTACGTAGTCGACCAGGCAGGCCGGCCGGCAGGCAACTTTCAGGATGCGGCCAGGATCCGCCCGTTGATGCCTCTTCCGGCCCGCACCGACCCGATCACCCGGCACACCACGTAGATCAGGAACGACAGTGTGGTGACGTAGGGGCTGATGGGGATGCGTCCACCGAGGGCCAGCAGGATCCCGCCCACTGTGGCCGTCATGGCAAATGCAACGCTGAGCACCACCACCGCAACCGGAGAGGACGTCACCCGCAGGGCCGCCGCAGCCGGGGTAATCAGCAGGGCAAGGACCAGGAGCGCGCCCACCACCTGGATGGAGAGCGCTACGCTGACCCCCAGGAGGACCATGAATACGATGGCAAGCGTCCGGACGGGAACACCCCGGGCCTCCGCCAGTTCCGGATCCACGCTGGCGAAATTGAGCGGCCGCCAGATGGCCACCAAGGCCACCATCACCACCACCGCGGTGCCGGCAAGCGCCTGGAGCTGCACCGTGTCCACGGACACGATCTGCCCGGTCAACAGGCCGAACTTGTTCGCAGCCCGTCCTTCATAGAGGGACAGGAACAGGATTCCCAGTCCCAGTCCGAACGGCATGATCACGCCGATGATTGAGTTCTTGTCCCTCGCCCGGACGCCCATCAGCCCCAGGAGCAGGGCGGCGGCAACCGATCCGATGAGCGATCCAAAGACGATGTCCGCGCCGATCAGCAACGCAAAGGCCGCACCGGCGAAGGAGAGCTCGGATATGCCGTGCACCGCGAATGCCAGGTCCCGCTTCATGACAAAGGTGCCAACCAGCCCGCCCAGCAGGCCCAGGACGGCACCTGCCCAAATCGAGTTCTGGACCAGGACCAGCAGTTCGCCATAATTCTCGAAGCTGAAGATCGCGCCAAGGATGCTGTCCGCGTCCATCAGGCAGCCTCTCCCGCCGCGTGCATCTCCGCATGGTGATGGGTTGTGGCATCAGGCAGGCCCACCACCACGATGCGGCCGTTCGCGTGGATAACCTCAACGTGGCTGCCGTAGAGCTCGGAGAGGACTTCGGTGGTCATGACTTCTTCCGGGGTTCCCACCCTGAAGCGTCCGCCGGCCAAGTACAGGACGCGGTCCACGTAGTCGATGATGGGGTTGATTTCGTGCGTCACGAACACAACGGCGCTGTTCTGGTCGCGGCACTGCTTGTTGATCAGGGCACTGACCGCCTGCTGATGGTGCAGGTCCAGGGAGAGCAGGGGCTCATCGCAGAGCAGGACCCGGGGATCCGTGGCAAGTGCCTGCGCCACGCGGAGCCGCTGTTGTTCGCCGCCGGACAGCTGGCCCACCGGGACTTTTGCGTATTCTGTGGCACCAACCAGTGCAAGGAGTTCGTCGATCCTGCGGTTTGCTTTGGCGGAGTTCAGGCGCAGGCCCCAGCGGTGGCCGTCCACGCCGAGGCCCACGAGGTCCCTGGCACGCATGGGGGTGTCCGGCGCGAACGATTTCTGTTGCGGGATGTAGCCGATCAGGCTGCTTCCGCGCTCCACCGGGCGGCCGCCCAAAAAGGCCTCCCCGCAGTGCAGTTCCTGGAGCCCCAGCAGGACCTTCAGGAAACTGGTCTTGCCGCTGCCGTTGGGACCCAGCACGGCAAAGAACTCGCCGGGCCTGATGTCCAGGTCCAGGTCCTCCCAGAGCGCCCGCTTGCCGAACTTCAGGGACGCTCCGGTGAGGCTGACCAGGGGTTTCAACTATTTGTCTCCAGAACTTTGCTGATGTTGTCCACATTGTCCGTCATCCACTGCAGGTACGTCTTGCCCTCAGGCAGTGTTTCGTTGAAGTCCACCACCGGAACCCCGGCAGTTTCCGCGGCCTTTTTCAGCGATTCCGTCTGCGGGCCTTCGGTTTGGCTGTTGTATGCGAGGAGCCGCACCGACTTCGTGGCCACCAGGTCGGTTACCGCCTTGAGGACTGCAGGCGGCACGTCGGAGCCTTCTTCAATCGCAGCAGTGTAGTCCGCAGGGGTGGCGTTCACCAGCCCGGCATCCTCAAGGAGGTAGAGCGGCACGGGTTCAGTGACGGCAACCCGGGCCCCGGCCGAGGCAGGCTTGAGGGCATCGAGCTTTCCATGCAGTTCTTCAACGCCGGACTTGAAAGCCGAAGCGTTGGACTCGAAGGTCGATGCAGAGGCGGGGTCCAGCTCGCCGAGCTTGGCGGCGATACCGTCGGCGATCTGCTCCATGGCGTGCAGGCTGTACCAGACGTGCTCGTTCATTTCTCCGTGGTCGTGCGCGGAGCCATCCCCCGCTGCCGGTTCCGAAGTGGTCGCCCCTGCGGAGGCCTTCTCCTCCTCCGGGTGTGCAAGGCCGGAAAGCTCGACGGCGTTCAGCACCTTCGCGTCGTCGATGCCGCTGTCCTGCGCCAGGGTGTGGAGGAAGCCGTCGTAGCCGCCGCCGTTTTCCAGGACAAGATCGGCTTTGGAAACTGCCAGCCGGTCCTGGGCAGTGGCTTCGTAGGAATGCGGATCCTGGCTGGTCTTGGTGATCAGGGCCGTAACACTGACCTTGTCCCCGCCGATTGTCTTGGCGATGTCCCCGTAGACGTTCGTTGACGCCACCACGTTGATCCCGTCGGCAGCCTGCGTGGACGGTTCCGCCTGCGGGCTGCATGCGGTGAGCAAGAGGCCTAGCCCGGCAAGGGCGGCCAAGGACGATCGGGCAGCGGCGAAACGGCGCACGGGAACCTCATTCATGAAGAAGATGAAAACAACCAGTCCAGCTTATACGTAAATGGGAATGATTCCTATTTAGAAAAGAAGACCGGAAGGCGCCTTCCCCACGCTGGCCGGAAGGGCGCCGTCGCGTCAGCTGCCGTTCGGCTGTCCCAGCCGGCGGATGCCGGTGGCCTGCGTGGCGTCCCGGATCTCGCCCACCAGCTGCTCAATCACGTCCTCAAGGAACAGGACGCCCTGGGTGTTGCCATCCGGGCCGATCACCCGGGCAAGGTGCGAGCCAGTGCGCTGCATGACGGACATCGCCTTTTCAATCTCGTCGTCCAGTGCCAGGTTGGCCAATGACCGGATGCGGCTTTCGGCAATCGGCAGCCCATAGGCCTGCTCGGGGATGGAGAGCACGTCCTTGACATGGAGGTAGCCGTAGAGCATGTCGTCCTCGTCAAGCATGGGGAAGCGGGAAAACCCGGTGCGGCTGACTGCCTTTTCGAACTCCACCGGCGTGGTGGACGCCTTCAGCATGACCAGCTTGTCCAGCGGCACCATGATGTCCGCGGCAGTGTATTCGGAGAACTCCAACGCACCGGTGATGAGCCCGGCGTCGTCATCCACCAGTCCGTGGCGCGTGGACTCCTGCACGATCGACTGCACTTCCTCAAGGGTGAAAGAGGAATTCACCTCATCCTTGGGCTCAATGCGGAGGAGCTTGAGGACGTGGTTCGCAGACCAGTTCAGGACTGAGATCACGGGGTGGACCAGCCGGGCAACAAACATCAGCGGCGGGGAAAGCAGTAGCGCCGCCTTGTCCGCCACGCTTACCGAAATATTCTTCGGCACCATCTCGCCGAAGGTCACGTGCAGGAACGTCACCAGCATGAGGGCTACGGCGAAGGCCGCCACGTCGGCGATCTCCATCGGCAGGCCCAGCGTCTCCAGGGGGACGGCCAGCAGGTGGTGGATAGCGGGTTCTGCCACCAGCAGGATCAGCAGCGAACAGACGGTGATGCCAAGCTGCGCGCATGCCAGCATCAGCGACACGTTTTCCATGGCGCGGAGGGTGGTCTGCGCCCGCTTGGACCCGGCCTCGGCCAGCGGCTCGATCTGGCTTCGCCGCGCGGACATGACCGCGAACTCAGCGGCAACGAAGAACGCATTACCGAGCAGCAGGATCCCCAGCCAGACGATTCCGGCCCAGTCGCTCATTGTTCTGTCCTGTCGTCGCGCTTGGACCTGCCGTTGCGCTTAGTCTTGTCAGCAATGTCCGCGCGCTCGGGTTCAGCGGCCGGATGGAAGCAGATCCGGTCAATCCGGCGGCCGTCCATCCTGGTGACACTCAGTGCTCCCCCGCCGACGGGGACGGTGTCCCCCACGGTGGCAATCCTGCCCAGCTTGCTCATTACGTACCCGCCCACGGTTTCGTAAGCCGCTTCGTCCGGGACGGTCAGCCGGGGAATCTGCTCGGACAACTCGTCCGGGCGCAGCAGGCCGGGGAAGTACCAATCGCCGGAGGCGCTTTGCAGCAGTCCAGGGCGGACCTTATCGTGCTCATCCGCCACCTCTCCAACGATCTCCTCCACCAGGTCTTCGAGGGTGGCGATGCCGGCGGTTCCGCCGTACTCGTCCAGTACCACTGCGAGCTGCAGGTTGCCGTCCCTGAGTTCTGCCAGCAGGGCGTCAAGGTGGATGGTCTCGGGGACCCTCAGGACCTCGGTCATGATGGCCCCGGCTTCCAGGTTCGGGCGGCGGTCCCAGGGAACAGCCACCGCCTTCTTCACGTGAACCAGCCCCCGGATGTCGTCCGCGGAGTCCCCGATGACCGGGAAACGTGAGTATCCGGTCCGGCGGGCGGCATCCACCACGTCGGACACAGGCTGGTCGGCGTCGATCGTCTCCACCCGGATGCGCGGCGTCATCACGTCCGCCGCCGTCCTGGTGGAGAAGTTCAAGGTGCGCGCCACGAAGTTGGCAGTGCCGGCGTCGAGCGTTCCCATCGCCGCCGAACGGCGTACCAGGGATGCAAGTTCAGCGGGCGTCCGGGCGCCGGAGATTTCCTCCTTTGCTTCCAGTCCAAAGACGTTCAGCACCTTGTTGGAGAATCCGTTGAGCACCACGATGGCGGGCTTGAAGACGGCGGTGAACATCAACTGCGGCCGAGCCAGGGCCCGGCCTACTGGGAAGGACAGCGCAATGGCCATGTTCTTAGGCACCAGTTCGCCCAGGAGCATGGAGAGCAGGGTGGCGATCACCATGGCCAGGACCAGGGAGATGGAGGCGACTGCCACGCCGGGAAGTCCGACGGCGGCCAGGGGTGCTTCCAGGAGGCGGCCCACGGAGGGCTCCATCACGTAGCCGGTCAGGAGGGTGGTCAGGGTAATACCCAGCTGGCAGCTGGAGAGCTGCGTAGACAGTGACTTCAGGCAGGTGAGCAATGGCACGGCGGCCGTATCGCCGTCGTCAATGGCGCGCTGGACCGTTGCCTGGTCCAAGGCGATGAGGGAGAACTCGACGGCGACAAAGAAACCCGTGCCGGCGATGAGCAGCAGTCCTGCTGCAAGGAGAAGCCACTCCATTCAGCACCCCGCCCGGGAGGCGGTTGCCGACGGCGTGGCAATAGGAAGGAAAAGCTGGAGACCCGAAGATCTTCCCGGCGGAGGATGGTCGGCAGAGGCCGACGCTCTTTCCGCGCGGGCTACGGCCGGCTGGCCTGCCGGCGGGTGATGGGCGCGTGTTCGGGGTTTGCCGGCTCTGCGGGTGGACTGCGCGGAGCTGGTCTTCATGCTCCGCTGACAGCCCCCAGGCCGGCACCTAGATTTACTGTCCATAAGGTTTTCAGTCTACAGGAGCAGCACCCCTGCCTTGCCGCCGCCGGCCCGCCAGCGGCTCCCGCAGCCCGTTTTTCGCCGTGGCGGGGGCTGCCTGGCCATGGTGCTTAACGCCACATTCGGCGATCCCGGCGTCACTTCATGATTTGGGTCACCCTTATTGGCAGTTAACACAAGATGCTCACTAGACTTGCAAAGGTCTGGGTTCAGAGGACGCAGAGATCGGTTCGAACGTGTTGCTGAAGCACCGTGGGGCCGGAGAGAAATCAAACTCATGGAAGAGGCGTATTTCAAGTGCCAGAGCAGCCTAGCCACCGTCTACCAGAGGAATTTGGCGGAAACGAGTGGCTCGTTGACGAACTGTACGAGCAGTACCAGCAGGACAAGAACGCCGTGGATGCCAAGTGGTGGCCGCTGTTTGAATCGTTCGAGTCGGGCAACAGTTCTTCTTCCAACGGAAATTCGGGGCGCGCCGCAGCCCACGCCGCTACCAGGGAAATGCCTGTCGTAAACCCGGTTCCAGCAGCCCCGGCACCGTCGCCGGCCGCTGCACCCCCGGCGCCGCCCGCCGCACCGCCGGCTTCCGCCGCAGCCCCGGCAAAGAAGGCTCCCGCCACTGAAGCCCGCGACGGCAGCAAGAAGACCGGGACCGGAACCGGCTCGCAGCCCATCCCCGCGCAGCTGCCCAAGAACGTCAAGGCGCCCACCGCCCCCGAAGAGGACGTTGTCTCCGTCCTTCGCGGCCCGGCAAAGGCGATCGCCACCAACATGGTCACCAGCCTCCAGGTGCCAACCGCCACCAGCGTCCGCGCCATTCCGGCCAAGCTGCTGATCGACAACCGCGTGGTCATCAACTCGAACCTCGCCCGCGCCCGCGGCGGCAAGGTTTCCTTCACTCACCTCATTGGCTACGCCGTGATCCGCGCCCTTTCCCAGTTCCCGTCGATGAACGTGTATTACGACGAAGTGGACGGCAAGCCCGTTGCCGTCCAGCCGGCCCACGTCAACTTCGGCATCGCCATCGACATGCCGAAGCCTGACGGCACCCGCCTGCTCATGGTGCCAAACATCAAGAAGGCCGAGACCCTCAACTTCTCCGAGTTCTGGCACACCTACGAGGACCTCATCAAGCGTGCCCGCAACGGCAAGCTGACCGCAGAGGACCACCAGGGCACCACGGTGTCACTGACCAACCCCGGAGGCATCGGCACCGTCCACTCGGTGCCCCGCCTGTCAAAAGGCCAGGCCGCCATCATCGGCGTCGGCGCCCTCGACTACCCTGCGGAATTCCAGGGTGCCAGCGAAAAGATCATCGCCCATAACGCGATCAGCAAGGTCCTCACGCTGACATCCACTTACGACCACCGGGTAATCCAGGGTGCCGGCAGCGGCGAGTTCCTGAAGCTGGTCCACCAGCTGCTGCTGGGTGCGCAGGACTTCTACGACGAAATCTTCGAATCCCTCCGCATCCCCTACGAGCCGGTGCGCTGGAGCGCCGACAAGCAGGTGGACCCGGCTGACGAAATCAACAAGGTGGCCCGGATCCAGCAGCTGATCCACTCCTACCGCGTCCGCGGACACCTGATGGCGGACACCGATCCGCTGGAGTACGTCCAGCGCAAGCACCCCGACCTCGACGTCCTCACCTATGGCCTGACACTCTGGGACCTGGACCGCGAATGGCCCACAGGCGGCTTCGGCGGCAAGCCCATGCTCAAGTTCCGCGACATCCTGGGTGTCCTGCGCGATGCATACTGCCGCACCACGGGCATCGAGTACATGCACATCCAGGAGCCTGCCGAGCGCAAGTGGTTCCAGGACCAGCTGGAGCACCCGTACTCGAAGCCAAGCCGCGAAGAGCAGCTGCGCATCGTTTCCAAGCTGAACGCGGCCGAAGCCTTCGAAACCTTCCTCCAGACCAAGTTCGTTGGCCAGAAGCGCTTCTCCCTCGAGGGCGGCGAATCCCTGATCCCGCTGCTTGACGCCATCATGTCCGACGCAGCCGACGACGGCCTGGACGAGGTTGCCATCGGCATGGCCCACCGCGGCCGCCTCAACGTGCTCACCAACATCGCCGGCAAGACCTACGCCCAGGTCTTCCGGGAGTTCGAAGGCACCCAGGACCCTCGCTCCGTGCAGGGATCCGGCGACGTAAAGTACCACCTGGGCACCGAGGGGACGTTCACCTCGGACAACGGCAAGGAAACCAAGGTCTACCTGGCCGCCAACCCCTCCCACCTTGAAGCCGTGGACCCCGTCCTCGAAGGCATCGTCCGCGCCAAGCAGGACCGGCTGGACCAGGGCGAGTCCTTCCCGGTCCTGCCCATCATGGTCCACGGCGACGCCGCCTTCGCCGGCCAGGGAGTGGTGGCCGAAACACTCAACCTGTCCCAGCTCCGTGGCTACCGCACCGGCGGCACCATCCACGTTGTGGTCAACAACCAGGTGGGTTTCACCACGGCCCCCTCGTCATCCCGCTCGTCCACGTACTCCACGGACGTTGCCAAGATGATCCAGGCACCGGTGTTCCACGTGAACGGCGACGACCCCGAAGCCGTGGTCCGCATCGGACAGCTCGCCTACGAGTTCCGCCAGCGGTTCCACAAGGACGTTGTCATCGACATGGTCTGCTACCGCCGCCGCGGGCACAACGAGGGCGATGACCCCTCGATGACGCAGCCGCTGATGTACAACCTGATCGAAGCCAAGCGCTCAGTCCGCAAGCTGTACACCGAGTCCCTCATCGGCCGTGGCGACATCACCGAGGAAGAGGCCGAACAGCTGCTCCGCGACTACCAGGAGCGCCTGGAACGCGTCTTTGCCGAAACCCACGCGGCACAGACCTCCCCCATCCCGATCGTGACGGCAGATACCGCCGCCGTCTCGGACATCGAGCGTCCCATCTCCCAGCAGTCGGACTCCGGCGTCAATGCCCCTGCCTCCACGGCAATCTCCGCCGAGACCCTGGCCCGGATCGGCAAGGCCCATGTGGAAGTCCCCGAGGGCTTTACCGTCCACGCCAAGCTCAAGCAGCTGCTCGAGAAGCGTGAACAGATGTCCCGTGAGGGCGGCATCGACTGGGGCTTCGGCGAAATCGCTGCCTTCGGCTCACTGATCATGGAAGGGGTCCCCGTACGCCTTGCCGGCCAGGACTCCCGCCGCGGCACGTTCGTGCAGCGCCACGCCGTCTTCCACGACCGCGCCAACGGCAAGGAATGGCTGCCCCTGGGCCACCTCTCCGATGACCAGGCGAAGCTGTGGATCTACGACTCCCTGCTCTCCGAATACGCGGCCATGGGATTTGAATACGGCTACTCCGTCGAGCGGCCCGACGCACTGGTCCTTTGGGAAGCCCAGTTCGGTGACTTCGTCAACGGCGCCCAGACCATCATCGACGAGTTCATTTCCTCCGCTGAGCAGAAGTGGGGCCAGCGCTCCTCGCTGGTCCTGATGCTGCCCCATGGCTATGAAGGCCAGGGACCGGACCATTCCTCCGCACGGATCGAGCGGTTCCTGCAGCTGTGCGCCGAAGAAAACATGATCGTGGCCAACCCCACCACGGCGGCCTCGCATTTCCACCTGCTGCGCCGCCAGGCCTACAGCCGTCCGCGGAAGCCGCTCATCATCTTCACGCCCAAGCAGCTGCTGCGCCTCAAGGCGGCGGCATCCTCGGTGGAGGACTTCACCACCGGCAGCTTCCGCCCTGTGATCGGGGAGCACGAGCAGCTGGCGGGAGACGCCGTCGAACGCGTACTCCTGGTCTCCGGCCGCCTGTACTACGACCTCCTGTCCACGCGGCAGAAGACCGGTGACAAGACCACCGCGATTGTCCGCGTGGAGCAGCTCTACCCGCTGCCGCACGAGGAGATCGCAAAGGAACTGGCCAAGTATCCGAACGCCGAGGTTGTCTGGGCCCAGGATGAGCCCGCCAACCAGGGGCCGTGGCCCTTCATCGGCCTGAACCTGCCGGACGCCCTCGATCGCCGCATCCGGCTGGTCTCCCGCCCGGCTTCGGCGTCCACCGCTGCAGGGTCCATGAAGCGGCACGCAGCCGAGCAGGATGTACTCCTGAAGCAGGCATTTGCACGGAAGTAAGCAGTAAGGCTGCCCGGCCGGACGTCGAAATCCCAGACTCCGGCCGGGCAGTTCTGTTTAATGGAGTGCACAGCGCCGATGAAACGCACGGCGCGTGATGGACAGCCCCAACGAATGCACAGGCGCCGCTCCGTGGCCGGCAGTTGAATCCACGGTTGCAGCGGCAAGGCACTGACGTAAAGAGGAACGTGTGGAAGACAGGAAGCTGCGCATTGCAGCTGTAGGAGATGAACTGCTGGCCGGACTGGGTGATCCCCGGGCACTCGGCTGGCTGGGACGCGTCCTCGCCCGCACACCCCGGGACAGCATGCTCCTGGAAAGCTATGCCCTCCCCTGCCCGCAGGAAGGCACGGAAGGCCTGGCCGCGCGGTGGCTCGAGGAAGCAGGCCGCCGGTTCAGCGACCACGCCGAAAACAGGCTGGTCATCGGACTCTCCGGGCGTGACATCGAGTTTGGGCTCTCGACCGCACGCAGCAGGCTCAACCTGGCCAACATCCTTGACTCGGCATCGCAGAACCGCATCGAGGTCTTCGTCGTGGGCCCGCCCCCCACACTGGACCCGAACCGGAACAGGCGCCTGGATGAACTGAACACGGCCTTCGCCGACGTCACCACACGGCGCAAGCACCTGTACGTTGACACCTTCTCCCCTCTCCTGAACCACGAACAGTGGCGCCAGGACCTGGCAGCCAACGGGGGAACTCCGGGGCAGGCCGGTTACGGACTGATGGCGTGGCTGGTGCTTCACCGGGGCTGGTTCCAGTGGCTCGGCATGGACATCCCGGAGTAGGCCCGACTCGCGATATATCTTGACGCTGCTTCTTTGGGCGGGTAGCTTGGAAGGGTCAACACGATATATCGCCTTTGGGAGGACCCCCGTGCCTGATCAAGAATGGACTGTCACAAGCCCGCAGACCATCGACGTCGACGGCGTGGCGTCCCTGAAGCTGGGTATGGTCCAGGGCCGCTTCGACGTGGTTACGCACGAGGAGCCAGTTGCCCGGATCGAGATTGCGGACGTCCAGGGAGACCCGGTGGCGGTCTCCCTGAGCGATGGCCGGCTGGAGGTCCGCCACCAGTTGCACGGCCCCCAAGGCTGGTTCAAGAACCTGATGGGGACGGTCAGCCACAACAGCGAAAATTCAGCCATCATCAGCATCGCCGTTCCTGCCCACGTCCGCGTGGAGGCGGGAACAGTCAGCGGTGACGGGCTGGTGTCCGGCATCAAAGGGCAGACCCGCCTGAACACGGTTTCCGGCTCAGTCATGGCGGACGGTACCGAGGGCGAACTGCACATCAACACCATCAGCGGAGAAGTCTCCGCCCGGAACCACACCGGCGTCCTCACCGCCAAGAGCGTCTCCGGCGAAGTGACCGCGTCCGGGCGCCTCAGCAATATCCGCGCCAACACCGTCAGCGGAGACATGAGCTTTGATCTCCTGGGCTTTACGCACGATTTCGGGGCCAACTCGGTGTCCGGCGACCTCACCATCCGCCTGCCCCATGACGTCGGCGTGGACATCGTGGCCAAGTCTGCCAGCGGTGCGGTGGTGATCGGAGACCAGCGGTACACAGTGGTCGGCGGCAAGGTGGAAACCATTGCGGGGCCGGACGGACAGCTCATGCTGGTGCGGACAAACACGGTGTCAGGCAAGACCTCCATTTTCCACGGCCCGGCGGCGGAAAATGCAGAAGCTGGCTCCTAATGGCCCCGGTATTCGCCCACGGCGCGCTTCGCCTTTACTTGCTGGCACTGCTTGAGTCAGGTCCCAAACACGGCTACGAGCTCATCAAGGAACTCAAGGAGCGGTTTGGCGGCACCTACTCCCCCAGCGCCGGAACCATCTACCCGCGGCTGGGGAAACTTGAGGAGGAAGGGCTGGTAGCCACACAATCCGCCGGGCGCCGGACCAACTACCACATCACAGCATCCGGGCTGGCTGAGCTGAACCGGCGCCGCGACGAACTGGCAGGGGTTGAGAGCGAAATCTCGGCCTCCGTCCGGCGCCTGGCCGACAACCTCCGCGAGGACATCCGCAGCAACATGCGGGGCCTGCGCGCCGATCTTGCGGCCACGGCGGAGGCGGCGCGGGCCACTGCCCTGTCGACGGATTTCAGGGTCCCCGGCCGGTTGCCTCCGGAAAGCCAGCGCTCCCTGAAGGAAGCGGAAATGATGCTCCAGCGGTTCCGGGACGATCTCAGGGCGGAGCTGCGGCTGCACGCAGGCAGGCAGCCGCTCAGCCCCCTGGCACTGGAAACAGTCAGGACGGTCCTGGAACAGGCCGGCATCTCGATCCGCAACTCGCTCAAACCCTAGGCCTGCATGCCTTCACAGCTGACAAGGCGCAGGTCACGCTGCTGTTCCTGGTTCGCGGGCAGCTACTTGATGTGCGAGACTTGAGGGCAGCTCTTTTGAGTACCAACAGTAAGGAGGCCAGCTATGAGCAAGCGTGCACGCAAGCGTCGTGACCGTAAGCGTGGCGGCGCGAACCACGGGAAGCGCCCCAACACCTAGGCAAATGCCAGGGACTACGGTTCAAGCGAAGGACCCCGGAAGCCACACGGCTTCCGGGGTCCTTTGCTGTTCAGCGGCGGCGGTGCGGGCCGGCCGCCCTACGCGTCTACCGGCCGGATTGTATGGATCCGGTCAAGAATGGCGTTCTTCAGGTTTTCCGGAGCAGCCTCGGTGCAGGAGCGCTTCACCATGTTGCGGATCACGCATTCGAGGTCGTACTGCTCCGTGCATTCCGGGCAGTCATCAAGGTGGTTCTTGATGTCAGTGATGTCCTCGCGGGTCAAAGCACCGTCGAGGTACTCGTAAATCCGTTGCATCCGCGTGTCATCGCAATCGCCCAATCCCTGGCAGTCGCTCATTTCCTGCTCTCCTGTTGTGTGCTTCCTGCCGCGTCCTGTGATTCGGCGGCTGTCTTGAATCCGCGCTCTGCGGCGTACTCCCCCAGCATGTCCCGCAACATTCTCCGGCCGCGGTGGAGCCGGGACATCACCGTGCCGATGGGCGTGTTCATGATGTCTGAAATTTCCTTGTAGGCGAACCCTTCGACATCGGCGAAGTAGACCGCGAGGCGGAATTCCTCGGGAATGTCCTGGAGCGCCCTCTTTACATCGGAATCCGGAAGGTGGTCCAGCGCTTCGGCCTCGGCTGACCGGAGCCCGCTGGAGGTGTGCGACTCAGCCCTCGCCAGCTGCCAGTCCTCGATGGTGTCCGAGTTGGACTGGAGCGGTTCCCGCTGCCGTTTGCGGTACAAATTGATGTACGTGTTGGTCAGGATGCGGTAGAGCCAGGCCTTGAGGTTGGTTCCGGGCTTGTACTGGTGGAACGCGGAGAAAGCCTTGGTGTAGGCCTCCTGGACGAGGTCCTCGGCGTCGGACGGGTTCCGGGCCATGCGCATCGCCGCCGAATAGAGCTGATCGACATACTGCATCGCATCGCGCTCGAACCTCAGCCTGCGTTCTTCCGCAGATTCAGTGGAAACGTCCACCAGGGCCCCGTCCGTGTCCGGGGCAGGCCCCTCCACCGGGACAACTGCGGAATCCGCAGCCTCTGTTCCGGCGGCTACGCTGCTCTTCGCTTCGTTAGGGGAAGCTTCGTACATGGCCGAGACGGCCGGATCCAAGGTGCTCATTGCCCTCAAGTCTACTGTCAGGCTCCGCGCACGCGGCGGCCCGTACCCTGGTGGTTCGGACTTAAACGAGTCCAGTGCCACCGGGCCTGCTGCTTCAATTCCGTCCAACACGCGCGCCAAGGGCCCAACTCCGCTCTGCTTGTCCGGCCGGGGACCTGCCTCTGGCGATCCGTGCCGGCCATCTGTTGCATGGTTTCACCCATGATTTACCTGCGGACCGGTGTTCCCGGATCCGACATCCATAACCTCCTGCGCTCGGCAAATATTCCCCAAAAGTGCAAGACTAGGACGGACTCCGCCGCATTCGACGCGGTTCGTCCACCCGGGAGGAAATCCATGTCCTTTGTCCGCACGCTCGCCCGCCCCATGCTGGCCTCCAGCTTTGTCCTTGCTGGAATGGATAAGCTCAAGAACGCTGACGACACCGCCCAGCAGCTCTCGCCGCTGCTCCGCAAGGCAGCCGCCTCGCTGCCCTTCAAGACGGACGAGAAGACCCTCGCCCGCGTCATCGGCGGAACCCAGGTTGGTGCCGGCGTGCTGTTCGGGCTGGGCAAGTTCTCCAGGCTTTCGGCCACTGTGCTCACCGTGATTTCCCTGCTCAACACGTTCGTCGAATGGCGCAGCGCAGACATCAGCAGCAAGGAAGGCCGGGACACCCGGCGTAACCAGCTGCTCAAGAACCTGTCGCTGAGCGGAGGCGCCCTGCTGGCGTCCGTGGATACAGCCGGCAAGCCGGGCCTTGCCTGGCGGGCAGAGCACCTGGCCGCGGATGCACGCAAGGGCGCCTCGCACCTCGCCGCGGATGCCAGGAAGACCACCAACAAGAAACTCCACAAAGCGGACAAAGCCGTGCGCCGCGCGGTGGAGCAGGCCACGGGGGCATAACAACGAATGACCGCAGCAGCCGCCGTCCGGGATGATTCCGGCACGCCTGTCCCACACTGGCCCGCACCCTTCGCGTCCCGGCCCGTCAATGCCACCGTGACGGTGCCCGGTTCCAAGTCTCTAACCAACAGGTACCTGGTCCTTGCCGCCCTGGCTGACGGACCGTCCCGCCTGCGCGCGCCCCTGCACTCCAGGGACTCCGCGCTCATGATCGAAGCACTACGCCAGCTGGGGGCCACCATTACGGAGGTGCCCGGGGACGGAGCCTTCGGACCCGACCTGGAAGTTGTTCCGCTGAACCCGGACGCCGCCCCGTCCCTGGCCAGGATTGACTGCGGCCTCGCCGGCACTGTCATGCGGTTCGTCCCGCCCCTCGCAGCACTGCGCAGGGGTGCCAGCGAGTTCGACGGCGACCCCCACGCCCGCAAGCGGCCGATGGGAACCATCATCGAAGCACTCAAGTCGCTGGGAGTCGCAGTGTCCTCGACGGAGGGCGGCACGCCGTCGTCATTGCCGTTTGTGGTGGATGGCACCGGTGAGGTCCGCGGCGGCCACCTGGTTATCGACGCCAGCGCCTCCTCCCAGTTCGTTTCGGCGCTGCTCCTGGTGGGGGCACGGTTCACCGAGGGCCTGCACCTGGAACACGTGGGCAAACCGGTGCCCAGCCTCGACCACATCAACATGACCGTGGCCGTCCTGCGTGGAGCCGGTGTAGCCGTGGACGACTCGCGTCCCAACCACTGGGTTGTCAGCCCGGGACCCATCCGGGCATTTGACCAGAGGATCGAGCAGGACCTGTCAAACGCCGGGCCGTTCCTCGCCGCGGCCTTGGCCTCGCGCGGCACCGTGCGGATCCCCAACTGGCCCGAAGAGACGCAGCAGGTAGGTGATCTCTGGCGGAGCATCCTCACCCGGATGGGCGCCGAGGTCACCTTGCACGACGGCGTCCTGACAGTGACGGGCGGACCGGCCATCAAAGGCGCGGACTTCGCCGACACCAGCGAGCTGGCCCCCACCGTCGCCGCCCTGTGTGCACTGGCGGACGGGCCCTCGCGGCTGAGCGGCATTGCCCACCTGCGGGGACATGAAACGGACCGGCTTGCCGCGCTGGTGGCTGAAATCAACCGGCTCGGCGGTGACGCCGAGGAAACCAGCGACGGCCTGGTGATCCGGCCTGCCAGGCTGCACGCCGGCGTCGTCCACAGCTACGCGGACCACCGCATGGCTACCGCCGGAGCCATCCTCGGCCTGGCCGTGGAGGGCGTCGAGGTGGAGGACATCGCCACCACCGCCAAGACCATGCCGAATTTCCCCCGGTTGTGGGCGGACATGCTTGCGCAGGACGGCACCCCCGAGGCGGGGGCGGAAGGTTCCAGCGGTGGCGCGGAGCACTGACTCCTGGGACGAATCCGACGTCCGGATCCGGCCCAGCAAGAAGGGCTCCAGGCCCCGCACCAAGGACAGGCCCAGCCACGACGACGCCGTCACCGGCCGGATCATCACGGTTGACCGTGGCCGTTACACAGCCGTGGTGGGTGAGGACTCGGGCAACGAGCGTGTGGTTATTGCCGCCAGGGCAAGGGAACTGCGAAGGAACCCGGTGGTCGCGGGCGATTTTGTATCACTCGTGGGTGATGTCTCCGGCGAGCCGGACACTTTGGCACGGCTGGTGAAAATCCAAAACCGCAAGACGCTCCTGCGGCGCAGCGCTGACGATACGGATCCGGTGGAACGTGCCGTGGTGGCCAATGCTGACCAGCTGGTCATTGTGGTGGCGGCTGCCAACCCCGAGCCGCGGACGGGCTTCATCGACCGCGCCCTGGTGGCCGCCTACGACGCCGGTATCGAGCCGATCCTGCTGGTCACCAAGGCGGACATCAAGGATCCCGCGGAGCTGCTGGCCAACTACACCCACCTGGACTTCCCGGTGATCATCAGCCGGACTGCGGATGCGCAGGCCTCGGGCGTGGACGCCCGTTCCGACGACGGCCTGTCCGCCCGCCTGGACAGGACCGCCGTCGCGGAGCTCCGGACCTACCTCGACGGGAAAGTAACAGTCATGCTGGGGCATTCCGGCGTAGGCAAGTCAACCATGGTGAATGCGCTGACCGGAGCCGAACGGGCCACCGGCGGGGTGAACGCCGTAACCGGCCGGGGAAGGCATACATCGTCGTCCGCCCTCGCCCTGCGCCTCGCGGACGCGCCTTCGGGCAGCTGGATCATCGACACCCCCGGCATCCGCTCCTTCGGCCTGGCCCACGTGGACCCGGACCGGATCCTGCGTTCGTTCCCGGACCTCTCCCCCGGCACGGATGACTGCGAGCGCGGCTGCAAGCACACAGCCATCGCCGTGGACTGCGGGCTGGATGCATGGGTAGCGGGGGGCCATGCCGGGCCCACCGGTGCAGCACGGCTGGCCTCCCTGCGGCGGCTGCTGGGGACGGACCCACGAATGGAAGCCCAGGAGGCCAAGGAGCTGGGCAGCGTCAACTGACAGGGCCGGGTTCCCGGCAGAACGGCGCGCAGACGGTAGTTTGGAACCATGATCCAACCCGCTTCGAGCTACAACGATGACCTGCGCCTGGCCCACGTCCTGGCCGACTCTGTGGACGACCAGACAATGAGCCGCTTCAAGGCGCTGGACCTCCACATCGAGACCAAGCCGGACCTGACGCCGGTCACCGATGCGGACAAGGCGGCCGAGGAAGCCATCCGCGGCCAGCTCTCCCGCTCCCGTCCGCGCGATGCCGTACTCGGCGAGGAGTTCGGCAGCACCGGCCATGGCGCGCGGCGGTGGATCATCGATCCCATCGACGGCACCAAGAATTTTGTCCGCGGCGTTCCGGTCTGGGCCACCCTGATCGCCCTCGTGGACGAAGGCGAGCCGGTGGTGGGCGTAGTGAGTGCCCCCGCACTGGGCAAGCGCTGGTGGGCGGCCAAGGGCATGGGCGCCTATATGGGACGTTCCCTGGCAGCCGCAACCCGGCTCCGGGTATCCAACGTCTCCAGACTGTCCGACGCTTCCCTTTCGTACTCGAGCCTTGGCGGCTGGAAGGAGCGCGGGAACCTCAACGAATTCCTGGGCCTCACGGAGGACGTGTGGCGTACCAGGGCGTTCGGGGACTTCTGGTCGTACTGCATGGTGGCGGAGGGCTCGGTGGATATCGCCTGCGAGCCCGAACTGAACCTCTACGACATGGCCGCCCTGGTGCCCATCGTGGTTGAAGCGGGCGGCCGGTTCACATCGCTGGAAGGCGAGGACGGCCCGTTCGGCGGCAACGCACTGGCCACGAATTCCATCCTGCACTCGGAGGTGCTGCGCCGGTTGAACCCGGACCTGGACGACCTCCTCTGACCCTCCTCTTCCGAACAATCAACGGCGGGCACCTCCGAAAGGAGGCGTCCGCCGTCGTTATCTTCGGCTAATGCAGCCCTTTTCAAGTGCACGTA
This sequence comes from Arthrobacter sp. AB6, assembly GCF_031844545.1. Classification (NCBI taxonomy): domain Bacteria; kingdom Bacillati; phylum Actinomycetota; class Actinomycetes; order Micrococcales; family Micrococcaceae; genus Arthrobacter; species Arthrobacter sp. AB6. The sequence goes on along the minus strand of NZ_JAUZVL010000011.1, from coordinate 33,029 downwards.
ACAAAGCCCTTAACATTCCGGCGGGCTTTTAGCCTGCACAGGCTATGTTCTACGCTCTTAAGCAGGTCACGAGTGCCAGCGCTAAACCCCGGTTTGCTGGCCGGCAACCCTCCATTCGCGGTGGGGTGCCCCGGGTGACGACCAGGCCGGTCCGGAACGGATGCGGCAAGCGCGGATTCCCCCAGCGGAGTCCTGTTTCAAAGTGAGGTCTCTGTGACAACAGCCACCGTCTCCCCCAACGCCGCAATCCAGCCTGAAGCCGCAGCACAGCCCGGACCGGAAGCCCGCTTCGACCAGCACCATGCAGCAGCCGGCCGTCCCCTGGCGGCAGTCACCGGCGCGGAAATCCAGGCTCCCCTGATCCATGGCGGGCACGTGCGGTACGCGAACCTGGACTACGGCGCGTCCGCGCCGGCGCTCTCCGTAGTGTCCGCCTACCTCAACGAAATCCTGCCGTTCTACGCGAGCGTGCACCGCGGAGCGGGCTACGCCTCCCAGATCAGCACCTCGGTCTACGAGAATGCCCGTGCGATCGTCCGGGAGTTCGTGGGCGGCCGCCCGGACGATTCTGTGATCTTCACCCGGAACACCACCGACTCCCTCAACCTGCTGGCCGGCTGCCTGCCCGGCACGGACGGCCAGGCCGACGGCGACGTCCTGTACCTCGACATTGAGCACCACGCCAACCTGCTGCCATGGCAGGGTGTCCCCCACCGCAGCATCGTGGCGGCCGATACCATCGCAGGGACCGTTGAGGCCGTGCGTGCCGAACTGCAGCACGGCGGCGTAAGCCTGCTCGCCGTCACCGGCGCGTCCAACGTCACGGGCGAAATCCTTCCCATCCGTGCCCTCGCCGCACTCGCCCACGAGCACGGCGCGCGCATCGTCGTGGACGCGGCGCAGCTGGCGCCGCACCGCCGCATTGACATCACCGCTGACGACGTCGACTACATCGCCTTCTCGGGGCACAAGCTCTACGCGCCTTTTGGGGCCGGCGTGCTGGTGGGGCGGCCGGACTGGCTCGACGCCGGAACACCGCACCTGGCCGGCGGCGGCGCCGTCAAGGAGGCAAGGCTCGACGGCGTCAGCTGGGCAACGGGTCCGGCCCGCCACGAGGGCGGATCACCGAACGTACTGGGAGCGGCTACCCTGGCCCGTGCGACGCAGGTCATCGCTGCGCTGGACCAGGACCGCTGGCACGCACACGAATCAGCCATCCGTTCCTACCTGGTGGAAGGCCTGCAGGGAATCGACGGCGTGACTGTCCACCAGATCTTCAAGGACACGAACCCGGATACCGACACCATCGGGGTGGTCAACTTCTCGGTGGAAGGATACGACGCCGGACTCGTGGCGGCGTACCTGTCAGCAGAGCATGGCGTGGGCCTGCGCGACGGCCGCTTCTGCGCCCACCCGCTGCTGAAGCGGCTGGGCCTGCCGTCCGGTTCCCTCCGTGCCAGCTTCGGCGTGGGATCCCGGCTTGACGATGCCCAGCGGCTCCTGGCAGGAATCCGTGAGCTGCGGAGCAAGGGGCTCGGCTGGGACTATGTGGTGGATGCGGGCCGCTGGGTTCCCGCCAACGACAACCGCACATACCCGCATTGGGCTCCCAACACGCCGGGAACGGCCGGCGCCGCCCCCTGCATCGACGACTGACCTGCGGCACGACTGAAGGCGGCCATCCGCGACACCGGCGCGGGTGCGGTAAATTCGGAAGGTAGCAACGAGACCTGACGAAGGAGGCCACGCGTGGCACGGGGTGGCCCCAAGCTGGATCATGGCCGACGCCGGGAACTGGGCCAAAGCTTCCAGGATGGCGGCAAGCATTACCAGCAGGTGCGGCCCGGATATCCCCCGGAGACCGCCCAGTGGCTGGTCCCGCAGGGCGCCCGCGATGCGCTCGATGTTGGTGCCGGCACCGGCAAGTTCACTGAACTGCTGCTGGACCTTGGTCTCTCTGTCACCGCGGTGGACCCCTCAGCCGACATGCTCGGGCAACTGGCGGAACACTATCCCGGCGCCGCGGCTGTCCTGGGCACCGCGGAGGCCACCGGCCTGCCTGATTCAGCGTTCGACGTCGTCACCGTGGCCCAGGCCTGGCACTGGTGCGATGCGCTGCGGGCCAGCACGGAACTGGCCCGCGTCCTCCGCCCGCAGGGAACTCTAGGCCTGGTCTGGAACCAGCTGGACACGTCCGTCCCCTGGGTCCACCGGCTCTCGAGGATCATGCACGCCGGGGACGTCTACAAACCCGGTTTCCGGCCGCTGGTGGGCCCTGAGTTCGAGGGGCTCGAAGGCCACCTTACGCACTGGCGGGACTCCGTCACCACCACGGACCTGATGGAGCTGACAAAGTCGCGCAGCTACTACCTCCGTGCGGCCGAGGCCACCCGGGCGAAAGTACTGGCGAACCTCGACTGGTACCTGCATGAGCACCTGGGACATGCGCCGGGCGAGGAACTGGAGTTGCCATACCTGACACTGGCCTGGCGGGCGGTGAGGGCATGAATGCCCGCCACTCCCTGCCCCGCTACTCCCCGCATGGCGGCGGCGAGCCGGTAGGCTTGGTCCCGTGAAGACCAGCGCGCCCTCCTCCTCCATCGAGGACTACGTCAAGGTCATCTACTCATTCACCGAATGGCAGGACAAGCCCATCACGTCCTCCCAGCTCGCGCAGCGCCTTGGCGTGGCCAATTCCTCCGTATCGGAAATGGTCCGCAAGCTGAAGGACCAAGGCCTGGTGGATCACAAACCGTACAGTGCCATCAGGCTCACCGACGCCGGGCTCCGGCTTGCCCTTTCCATGGTGCGGCGCCACCGGCTGATCGAGACCTACCTCGTCCAGCAGTTGGGGTACAGCTGGGACGAGGTGCACGACGAAGCCGAACTGCTGGAGCATGCCGTCTCGGACATCTTCATAGAACGGGTGGCAGCCAAGCTGGGCAACCCGCAGCGGGATCCGCACGGCGATCCGATTCCCACTGCGGATGGCAAAGTGTTTATGCCCCGAGCGCACCTTATGGGTGAACTCGATGAAGGCCACACCGGGCGGATTACCCGGATCAGCGACGACAACCCGGAACTGCTGCGCTACCTCGCCGCCGAAGAGATAGACCTCGACGCCGAAGTTGAGGTGGTGGGCCGCCGGCCCTTCGGCGGCGCCCTGGTGGTGCGGATCAGCAATTCGGGCCGCGAACGGAACTACGACCTCGCTGACGAGGTTACGTCGGCGCTGTGGGTGCACAGCGATCATCCCCACCCCGGCTGCCTCCTCGGGGACGCTGACTTGCCCAGGGTGTGAGCCGGCTGAAGACTCCCGGCGTAGGGCTGCGCGCCTGGCTTGCGGTGGCGGCCGGCGCCCTGATCGGCACCGAGCTGCGGTACGGCCTGGCTGTTGCGTTTCCTGAACTGCCCGGTGCCTTTCCCTGGGCCACCCTGGGCATCAACGTGGCCGGCAGCTTTGTCCTGGCCGCCCTCACCACCGTGTGGATGGCCCGGCCGCAGACTGCCTTCTGGCTGCGGGCCGGACTGGGGCCTGGCCTGCTGGGCTCCTTCACCACATTCTCGGCCGTGGTCTTTTCCGTGGACCAGCTGGCCCGGGCCGGGCAGCATGCTGTGTGGGCCGCCTACCTCGCACTGTCGCTGCTCCTTGGACTTGCGGCCGCCGGCGCGGGGTGGCGGGCCGGGAAATTTGTTGGCCGGCGCCCCGGGGTCCGCCGGTGATCGCGGCGGTCATGGTAGGAATATTCGGCGTGGCAGGCGCCCTTCTCCGCTTCGGCGTGGACAGCTGGTTTGCGCACCATAGCTCCACCCGCAGTACACGCGCCGCAGGCAGCGCAGGGAGGCTGCACTGGCCCTGGGCCACACTGCTGGTAAACGTGGCGGGCTGCTTCATCATCGGTGCAGCGCACGGCATCACTGCGGGGCTGGGGCTTGGTGCCGAATGGCAGGCCGGCCTGGCGGCGGGCCTGGCCGGCGGGCTGACCACCTTCAGTTCGTGGACCACGGCCACGGTGCGGCTGCTCAGCGAGGAACGATTCGGCGCTGCCGCAGCGAATCTCGCGGCCAACCTGGTCCTGGGTTTTGGTGCCGCAGCTGCCGGGATTGCCATGATGTCCTAGCGTTGGCTGTCTTTTCAGCTGTGGTGGCAAGGCGCTGATTTGGCGGGCTCCCGTATCGTGGATGGTGATGATTAGCAGACGCGACGCGGCCATTGCCCTTGATGTACCGATGGAGATGGCACAGCGCCATGGCCTTCCGAAGTGGATGACGGAGGCCGAGCTGGGTGAAATCATGGACAACCCGCCGCCTTGGTTGGTCCAGTCCCGCGCAAACCGCACCGGCAAACGCCCTGTGTGGGTCCACCTGGAATGCGCAGTCTGCGGTTACGAGGAAGCCGCCCGCCCCAAGAAATGGTGGCCGGACTTCACCTACGTGGTGTGCGGGCACCATACTCCAGAAGAGGTTCCCCGCGTGCGCGAAGGCTACGTCCGCAGCGAGTTCGACGGCGTTGGGACACGTTTTGTGGGCATCGCCGACGTACCTGTTCCCGACTGATTCGGGCCATTCCGGGCCATTACATTCGGGGCTGATTAGGCGTAACTTACGAAGTGGGACGCAGCCCGTCCCACTGCTGTAAGGAGCACGCCATGCCTGACAAAACACCCCACCAGAACCTGGCAAAGAAGCCGGTCAAGACCATCAAGGAAAAACGCGCCGAAAAGAAGGCGAAGAACCCTGAGGGCGCCCAGGACCCGGTGGCCCACTTGAAGAAGCGCCGGTAGCTTTACTGACCGTTTGCCTGCATCTCTTCGGGTACGGCGACGACGTCCTCTTCCCTGCCGTGCCTCAGCACCCTGATCTGCAGCGGCTGGCCGATTGCATCGGCAAACAGCAGTTTCTGCAGGCCCTCAGCGTTGCTGACGGCGCGGCTTCCGGCTGTGAGGATGATGTCGCCCGCCTGCAGTCCCGCGCGGCCTGCGGGTGATCCGGCCAGCACCTCCACCACCCTTAGCCCCTCCCGCTGGCCTGTCCTGATCACTGCGCTGGCGTTCAGCCGGATGGGGGTGCTGACCACTCCAAGGTAGGCGCGCCTGACCCGCCCGTCGTTCAGCAGGGCTGCGATGATCCGCCGTGTTGTGGTGTTGATGGGCACGGCAAGGCCCAGCCCGGCGCCGGCCACCGCCGTGTTGATGCCCACGATCCTGCCGTGCGCGTCTGCCAGGGCGCCGCCGGAACTGCCTGGGTTAAGGGCCGCGTCGGTCTGGATGACGTCCTCGATCACCCGCCGGTTGCCGCCCGCCCAGACCGGAATGGAACGGCCCAGGCCGCTGACCACTCCGGCCGTGACCGATCCTGCCAGCCCGAGCGGATTCCCGACTGCGATAACCAGCTGGCCAACACGCAGTGTCTCGGCATCGCCGAACCGGGCGGGGGCCACCCTCGGTGCTTTGCCGCGGACCACGGCGAGATCCGACAAGGGATCAACGCCCACGAGTTCGAGATCGGTCCGGCTGCCGTCGGCAAATGCGGCATGGCCCTTACTGGTGCCGGCCACCACGTGGGAATTGGTCAGGAGATAGCCGTCCTCGGTAAAGAGGACCGCGGAACCTGCTCCCATGCGGAACCGGCCGTTCCGGCGGGTGCTGGTCATTTCTATGGCCGCAACGTGCGGCGTAACGGTCTCAGCCACCCGCATGACCGTCTCCGAATATGAGTCCAGCAGGCCGTCGTCGAACACTTCTGGACTCGGCTCGCGCATCTGGTTCATGGGGCACCTCCTGGCTGCTCCGGCTGGCCCGGGCCAGCCGGGTCCGCGACGCCGGATCTTATAGGGGACAACCCAAGGCCAGCGGCGGCTAGTCCCGGACGGGCTACGCCGTCGGTGAACAGCCGTTCCTTCTGGCCAAGCGCTTAAACACGGAAAGACCCGGACGGGATGTGCGGGTCTTTCCGTGTGCCTTGCGGCTTTTCAAAATGTGGAGATGGGGGGAATTGAACCCCCGTCCGATGTCGTGTTGTCAGGGCTTCTCCGGGCGCAGTTTGCGTCGGATTTTCTCGGCCCCAGCCATGCTGCAAACAGCTGGCTGATCCGGGCCCAGTCATCTAAGAGTCCCGCTCACCCCGATGACGGGGGTAAGCAGCAGTGGCTATCTAAATGACGCCAGGATCCGGGGCGATAGCAACCTCGGGCTGACGGACTGTCTTACTGCTTAGGCAGCAAGAGCGAAGTCAGTGCGCTTAGATTCGGCACTTATTGGTTTGCAGACAGCGTTTACGAGATAATTCTGCATCCTCGGCCCGCTTCACCTGTCGCGACTAACATCGTCGAAACCGATCATCCCCGTATTTTGTTACCAAACCGGCGGGCTTCCCCTCCGGACTACCTATAGTAACGCATGATCCGCGGGATTCATTCCCCGCGGCGGCTTCCTAGCGGCGGCGGTTGCGTTCCCGCATCTCACGCTGCGCCTCACGGTTGTCCTGCTGCTCGCGGAGGGTCTGGCGCTTGTCGTACTCGCGTTTACCGCGGGCCACGCCGATCTCCACCTTGGCCTTACCGTCAACGAAGTACAGCTGCAGCGGCACAATGGTGTAGCCCGATTCCCGCACCTTGTGGGAAATCTTGATGAGCTCCTCGCGATGCAGCAGCAGCTTGCGGCGGCGGCGGGCGGCGTGGTTCGTCCAGCTCCCCTGGTTGTACTCGGGGATGTGAATGGCCTCCATCCACAGCTCGTCGTTGTAGAAGGTGCAGAACCCGTCCACCATGGAGGCGTGGCCTTCCCGCAGGGACTTCACTTCGGTGCCCATGAGCGCGATTCCAGCCTCGTAAGTATCCAGCACGTGGTAGTCATGCCGGGCCTTACGGTTGGTGGCCACCACTTTACGGCCACTTTCTTTAGGCAAGGGAAAGCTCCTCAGTTCAAGAATCGGATGTCCGCCGGCCCAGCCGGCGCGGAGTCATACCAGTCTACGGCAGGCCGCGCGCCTCGCTACAGCAGGCGCATCGGGTCCACGGCGGTGCCGTTCAGCCAGGTTTCAAAGTGGGCGTGGCAGCCAGTGGAGTTCCCTGTATTGCCCGAGTAGGCAATAAGCTGCCCCTGCGAGACCCGCTGCCCGTTCGACACCACGATGCTGGCGTTGTGGTAGTAGATGGTGTTCAGGGTGTTGCCCTCGACCAGGCCGTGGGAGATTTTGACCCGCCAGCCGCCGCCGTCGGCGGAACTCCAGCCCGAACTGAAGACCTCTCCCGCCGCTGCCGCATAGACGGGCGTGCCGCAGGCGGCGCCGAAGTCGATGCCGGTGTGCAAGTACCCGCCCTGGCCGTAGAAGTCGATGGTGCCCGGCGGCGTCGCCCGCCAGCCGAAGCCGGACGTGATGGGAACGCTGCCATCAAAAGGGTGCCGGAGACCAAAGGCCGACGGCGATCCAATAGGCGGCACAAACGGCTGCACCGGGGGCGGCGGCTGGTTCCTCGCTGCCGCGGCGGCCGCGGCAGCTGCGGCAGCTTCCGCCGCCAGCCGGCGCTGCTCGGCTTCCCAGGCTTCGCGGAGTTTCCTGTCGCGTTCCTGGATTTCCGCGGCCACAGCGTTCTGGCTGGCCTGCACACCTGCGAGCTGGGACTGGATGCCGGGCTTGGCCGCCTGGAGTTCGGCGTCGAGGCGGGTAGTGTCGGCGATCAGGCGGTCTACTTCTTCCTTCCGGGCGGCCGCTTCATCACGTGCCGCCTTCTCCCGCTCGAGGGCTGCGTCAGCCTTGGCCTTGAGGTCCTTGATCTCGGCTTCCACGGCCTGGAGCCGGGCTTCGGAGTTCACGTTGGTAGCGTTCTGCTGCGACAGCTTGTCCATGGCGGCGTTTTGGCTCCGCATGGCCTGGTCCGCCAGGTCCATGGTTTCGGTGAGGCTGCCGCCGTTGTTGGCCCCGAAGAAAAGTGACAGGTTGGACGGTACGCCGCCGGATTTGTAGGCCTGCGTGGCGATCTGGCCGATCAGCTTCTTGGTGTCTGCAATCTTTTGCTTGTCCGTCTCAAGCTGCTGGGTGATCTTGGCCTTGTTCTGCTGCGCCATGTCCACGCGGGCGGAGAGCGCCTCCACCTCTTTGACGGCACCGGCCACGCGCCCTTGGGCCTCAAGCAGTGCCTGCTGCGCGCCAGGCAACTGGCCTTGGTAGATCACCAGGTCGCTGGCCGCCTTGGCAATGCGCGAATCGACGAATTCCAGGGACTGCTGGACGCGGGCCGCCTCCGCTTCCAGCGCCCGCTGCCTGTCTTCCAGCTCGTCAGCGAAGGCCGGGGCTGTGGAGGAGGCCAGGCCCGCGGCAAGGACGACTGCCAGCAGGCCGCTGAGAATGCTTTTGCGGTGCGCCATGCGGCGGCTGTTCAGCCGGTGTCGCGGCGACGTTTGGTCCGTTAAGTTCATGGGCATTCCTTGTTCGGTTTGCATACCTAGACGCGAAGGTATCTGCGCAAGGTCAAGAGAGACGAAATTCCGGCCAAGGATCCACCAAGGATTATCAGCGCCGGCGCGAGGATCAGCGTCTGGCCGGCGGAGATGAAGGCTGTGTCCGGGTACTGCTGGGCCATGTAGTCGCCCAGGAAGAAGTGGGCCACGGCCCAGAGCGTGGCGGAGGCCAACGCCGCCCCAATGACGGCGGCAATGACACCTTCCAGGATGAAGGGAAGCTGGATCACTGTCTTGGAGGCGCCCACCAGGCGCATGATGCCCGTTTCGCGGCGGCGGCTGAAGGCGGACAGCCTGATGGTGGTGGCGATCAGGAGGATGGCGCACACAATCATCACGCCTGCGATGCTGACGGCCACCAAAGAGGCGCCATTCATGACCGAGAACAGGCGCTCAAGGAGCTGGCGCTGATCAATCACCGTTTCCACTCCGGGCTGCGAAGAGAAGGTCTCGCTGATGATCTGGTACTTTTCCGGATCCTTCATGTTGATGCGGAAGGATGCCGGGAGCTGGTCCGGCGTGACCGAATCTACGATGGGCGAATTCGAGAACTGGTCCTTGAAGTGCTTGTAGGCCTCTTCCTTGGACTCGAACTGGAAGTCGTTGATGTACTGCGCCACCGCCGGCGATTCCAGCAAGGCGTTAAGGCTCTCCTGCTGCTCGGGGGTGACTGGCCCGCTGGCGCAACCCGCCGCCGTCGACCCTTCACTACACAGGAAGATGGCCACCTGGACTTTGTCGTACCAGTAGCCCTTCATCTGGTTGATCTGCATTTGCAGCATGCCGGCCGCGCCCACGAAGGTGAGCGAGACGAACGTGACCAGGATGACGGAGACCACCATGGAGAGGTTGCGGCGGAGTCCGCTGCCGATCTCACCGAGAATAAACGCGAGCCTCATCGCTGTCCCTCGGCTTCGCCCGGCGTGCCCGCTTCGGGATTTTCCCGGCCGCTGGCGTCCTTGAGCCTGCGCGACTTGCCGACGACCGGAATCATGGAGGTGTAGAGGGCCCTTGCTTCGTCACGGATGACGATGCCGTTCTTGAGCTCAACGACGCGTTTGCGCATCTCATTGACGATGTCGTCGTCGTGCGTGGCCATCACCACGGTGGTGCCGTTTTGGTTGATCTTGTCCAGGATTCCCATGATGCCCATCGACGTGGTGGGGTCCAGGTTTCCGGTGGGCTCGTCGGCCAGGAGGATTCCGGGCCTGTTGACCACTGCGCGGGCAATGGCCACGCGCTGCTGTTCACCGCCGGAGAGCTCGTGTGGCATGCGGTGCTCTTTGCCCTCGAGGCCAACGGTCTTCAGGACCTCGGGGACTGTGTCCCTGATGACGCTGCGGCTCTTGCCAATGACCTGCATGGCGAAAGCTACGTTGGCGAAGACGTTTTTCTGGGGCAGGAGCCGGAAGTCCTGGAAGACAACGCCGATTCCGCGGCGGAGCCTGGGCACGCGCCAGCTTGAGATCTTGGCAACGTTCTGTCCGGCGACGTAAACAGCGCCGGATGTTGCCCTGTCTTCCTTGAGCACCAGCCGGAGGAAGGTGGACTTGCCGGAGCCGGATGCGCCCACCAGGAACGCAAATTCGCCGCGGTCAATCTCAAGGTTGACGGAGTCCAGCGCAGGCCGGGCTTTGTGGTCGTAGACCTTGGTGACATTTTCGAATCGGATCATGGCCCTAAGTACCCTGCAGGGCATGGCTGATTCTGATGCAGCCCAGTTCTGCAGCCGGTGCGCGGGTTTTCGTTTGGGGGAAGTAGGGCCCCGGCCCCTCGACTATACGCAGGAGTATCCGCGTATCACGCTGTTATTCGGGGGCGTGTCGGCTAATTGGGCCCCGGAGCCTGCGGCCGGAGGGCCTATTTTGCCGCGTTCCGGTTGTCGGTGCGCCAGCGGATCCCGGCGTCGATGAAGTCGTCGATCTCGCCGTCGAACACCGCAGAGGTGTTGCCCACCTCGTGCTCGGTCCGCAGGTCCTTGACCATCTGGTACGGATTCAGGACGTAGGACCGCATCTGGTCACCCCAGGACGCCTTGACGTCGCCGGCCAGCGCCTTCTTTTCGGCGTCTTCCTGTTCCTTCTTGAGGAGCAGGAGCCGGGACTGCAGGACGCGCATGGCGGCGGCGCGGTTCTGCAGCTGGGACTTTTCGTTCTGCATGGAAACCACGGTGCCGGTGGGGATGTGGGTGAGGCGGACGGCGGAGTCGGTGGTGTTGACCGACTGGCCACCCGGGCCGGATGAGCGGAACACGTCAACACGGATCTCGTTGTCCGGGATTTCGATGGAGTCTGTCTGCTCGATGAGCGGAATCACTTCGACGGCGGCGAAGGACGTCTGGCGCCGGCCCTGGTTGTCGAAGGGGCTGATGCGGACCAGCCGGTGGGTGCCCGCCTCGACGCTGAGCGTGCCGAAGGCGTAGGGGGCCTTGACTTCGAAGGTTGCCGACTTCAGACCGGCTTCCTCCGCGTAGGAGGTGTCCATGACCGTGGTGGGGTAGCCGTGGCGTTCAGCCCAACGGAGGTACATGCGCATCAGCATCTCGGCGAAGTCGGCAGCATCCACGCCGCCGGCACCCGCACGAATGGATACGACGGCCTCACGCTCGTCATACTCACCGGAAAGCAGGGTGACCACTTCGAGTTCCTTCAGGGCCTTCTTGATGGACTCCAGCTCAGTGGCGGCCTCCCCCATCGAAGCAGCGTCGTCCTCGTCCTGCCCCAGCTCCACCAGGACCTCAAGGTCGTCGATCCGTGACACCAGGTTGTTGAGGCGTTCCAGTTCCGACTGACGGTGTGAGAGCCGGGAAGTGATTTTCTGGGCCGCTGCGGGATCGTCCCAGAGGTCCGGTTCGCCCGCCCGCTCGCTCAATTCAGCGATGTCTTCCTTGAGCGCCTCTACGTCAGAGACCCGCTCAATGGACTCGTAGGTGGCGCGAAGAGCGCGGATTTCAGCGGAAAAATCAATATTGGCCATGGTTGTTTAAGCCTACGCTATCCGGGGCAGGGCGCCGGCGTGCATGAGTGGGCGGCCCGGCAGCGTACCTTCCTGCGCGTCCGGGCACTCAGCGCGTCAGCCTTGAGCGGGCCGATGACGTCGCCTCAATCCTGATGCCGTCGGGCACCAGGAAGTTCACCACCGGCGGATGGACTGCAGCGGTCAACACAACGACGGCGGTGGCACCGTCGGGACTGCCTGTTGCCCCGGCGACTGCGAGGCCGTGGAAACGTTGGGAGGCGGGGCTCCTTGCGAGGAAGTCGGCTGCGACGCTCCGGACCCGGGCGGGATTGAGCGTGGCCGACGGGCTGCCGCCCTGCGTTTCCACCTCACCCAGGGTGTAGCTGTCCGCAGCAGCCAGGGAGGCGCCGTCGGCCAGGGACAGCAGCCGCTTGTGCTCCAGGTAAACGGAGGAAATGCCAATCACCACCGTGGCCACCAGCAGCGCCAAGGTTATATAGCCGAGGATCATCACCATCATTTGGCCGCCTTCGCCTCCTGCGGTCCTGGTGGTTACCGTCCTGGCGGTCACATTCTTGACGGTCACCGTCCTGGCGGTCACCGGAACCGGCCCACCAGTTGCGTCGCGGACGCTTCCACCTCGCTCGCGGCCAGGCGGAAACCTTCGTTGAAGGGCACGAACGGCAGGGGCACGGCCAAGGTTACTGTAACGGTGACCGCGGTGCCTGCGGCCTGGCAGTCTGCGGGATTGCAGGATGTGGCAACGCTGGCCTCCTCAGGCCGGTGGCCAAAGTCGGAAAGTGCGACGGCGACAGCCTGTTCTGCTGCGGCCTGTGCTGTTGCCCCGTCAGGCTGGGCCACATAGACCTTCGCGGCCTGGTCGGCAGCGCCCACCACGGCAAAGGAGCCGCCCTGGATCTGCCCCACGGTGATGACGAAGTAGACCAGCGGCACCATCAGCAGGAGGGCGAGGAACGTGAATTCGACCACCGCACTCCCCTGTTCGTGCTGGCGGGCAGGTTCCTGTGATGCACCACTTTCCCGCGGTATCCGGCAAAGTGCCGCGGCCAGCCTGGCACTGAACGGGAACCAGAGGGATTTATGGCTGGACCGCCGCATGCCCCTTCACCTCCAGCATCTCCCGGGGACCAATAAGACCGATCACGGGCATGGGAGCCCGTACCGTCACTTCGAGGGTGCGAAACCCCTGGATGGTCGCTTCGCTCGTGCTGACGTGTTCGGCGAATCCGGGATTCAGCGCCGCGCCAATCAACCCGCGGGTCCGCTCCTCTGCGTCAGGGGCTCCCCGGTCCGCGAGGGTTCCGTAACGGGCCCCTGAGGCCGCAGCATCGATCAACGTATTGCGAACGTGAATGATCAAGGTCAGCTGGATAATCGCCAGGAAGAACATGGTGAGGAGTCCTCCCACCAGGACAAAATCCACCACTGCCGAGCCCTGCTCCGGCGCCCCGGGCAGCCCGCACTTGTTGCTGGCCTGGCCGGCGCGACGGGAAGACCGCGTCACCGTTTAGCTTCCGACCGTATCCATCGCCTGGTTGAACATCGCTTCGAGTGCCGGTCCGGCAAGTGCCAGGAGCGCGGCCACCAGGACTGCTGACATCAAGGTGATCATGACCCACCCCGGGACGTCTCCCCTCTCGTGGTTGTCAACGGGGCGTCCTCCTGGGCGAAGGCCGGCGCCCAGCAGGGTGCCTAAGGCCAGGAGCATGGATGCCCAGCGGTTACCCATGGTTTTCATTTCTCGTCCTCTTCCTGATTCGATTCTTTGAGCTTGTTGCATTCCGGTCCCTTGCCTTCCTAAAAACCCAGGTTGATGGCTGCAAGCCCGGGAAAAACGGCAAAGACCACGGTCAGGGGCAGCACGCCGAAAACAAGCGGCACCATCATCGCGATCTCCTTTTTGCCGGCAGCTTCCATGAGGTCCCGCTTGGCTGTATCCCGCACGTCCTGGGCCTGGGCACGAAGCACATCCGCGAGCGGTGTGCCTCGCTCAACTGCCACGATGACGCCGTCAACGAACCTGACCAGTGGCGCCAGATCCGTCCTGCCGGAAAATTCCTGCAGTGCCGTCACCAACGGCTTGCCGGCCCGGGTTTCGGCAAGAATGTTGGAGAACTCCTTGGACAGTTCCCCCTTCGCACTGCGGCAGACCCTCTCGAGCGCTCCGGTTGCGCTCTCCCCTGCGCTGACGGCGAGCGCCATCAGTTCGGCGAGACTCGGGAACTCCGCCATCATTCGTGCTTCCCGCCGACGGACCTGGGCGCCCAGCCAATAGTCACGGAGCATGAAGCCGCCCACGGCGCTGCCCAGGATTGCCACAGCCGCGAACAAGGGGCTGAACCTCCCTGCTGCTGCTCCTATGAGGATGATGCCAAGGGAGGCCACGAAGCCGGCAACAGCCCACAGGAGCTGCTCCGCACGGAAGTCGATGGAAGACTTGTTGATTCCTGCCTGTGCCAAGCGTCGCGCGGTGGCTCCCGGTGAGGGGTTCAGCCTTCCCAGCGCGGCCATGCCGTCACGGAAGACCGGGCGGAGTATCCTTTCGAGCGGCCCGAAGGGCGTCAGGTTCTGCTCTGCGGAGTTCAGGAGCCGTGATTCGAGGTTCTGGGACTTCAGCTGCGGCTCGATGCGTTCCGTCAGGGTGGTGGCACGCATGAGCGGGGATCTAAAGACGACGAGCCATAGGCCGATGCCCAGTACAGCCCCACATACAACTGCCGCTGGCGAAATTTCGATCATCTCAACACCCGCTCATCCTGCGGCAGGGCGCCGATCCTTAGCATGATGGAATAGCAGACCAGCGAAACCACGAGTCCTCCGAGCAGGACTGCCGCGCCTATAGCCGTGTTGTACGCCTGTACTGCTTCCGGCCGTGTTGCCAGGAGGATCATGACGATCCACGGGGCGGCGACAGCAAGGCGCGCAGCATTGACGGTCCAGGACTGCCTCGCCTCCAATTCGCTGCGGGTGCGGGCGCTTTCACGAAGGAATTCAGCCAGCGTACCGAGCAGCTTCCCCAGATCGGAGCCGCCGACCTCCCGGGTGAGGCGCAGGGCCTCGACAATGCGATCAGCGACAGGGTCCGCGAGCCGGTGCTTGAGCTTGTTGAGCGACGCATCGAACTGGCCTCCCGCGCGATAGTCGGCGCCGAATTCCCGAAAGACGTGCCGCAGCTCTTCGGGGCCCTTGTCTCCCAGCTGAATCAGAGCCTCTGGCAGTGGCAGACCGGCGCGTATCGCGGAGCGGAGGTGATCGACGACGTCGGGCCACAGCTGGCGCAAGAGTGCGCTTCTCTTTTTCGCCCTCCAGCGCAGGACGCTGACGGGGAGCCATGCTGCGAACAGCGCGAAGCAGCCGGCAATGGGCCAGGAACGGCTGACGGCGTAGAACACCAAGGCCGTGAAGAGCCCCAGGCCCATGCACGTACCAAACAACCCACCTGGAGATACTTTGTCCACGCCTGCAGAGGCGAGAAGATCGGCCAGGCGGCTGGCCTTCCGCACCCGCGGACCTTGTTCCGGAGACTCCCAGCAGGACCACCAGATGAGAAAGAGACCCGTCCCTGCCGTTACCCCCAGCAATGCTGACGTCATCGCGGATCCAGCAACGCCGCGACGTCGTAGCCTGCCCGGTTGAACTTTTCAACGGCAGGCATCGAGTTGGCCCTGGCCTGCAGGGCGCCGTCCACCATGGAGAACACCGGGGAGGATTCGATGATGCCGTTTTCCACCCGGCGGCCCAAGGACAGGATCTCGGTGACCTCCCTCCGCCCGTTGGCGTGCCGGCTGCAGTGCACCACCAGGTCGATGCAGGATGCGACTGTGGGGACAACGAAGGCGCTTGAGATATTATCACCCGCGAGCAGGGGCAGGGTGCAGATCTTGGTGACTGCGTCGTGTGCTGAATTTGCATGGACGGTGCACATGCCCGGAAGGCCACTGTTCAAGGCAATGAGCATATCCAGGCTCTCCGCCTCACGGACCTCGCCCACCACCAGCCGGTCGGGCCGCATGCGAAGTGCTTCCTTCACCAACCGGCGAAGCGGAATCTCACCTTTGCCCTCAAGGTTCGGCTGCCTGCATTGGAGGCCGACGACGTCGCGCAGGGGAAACTGCAGCTCGAAGATCTCTTCAACGGTGATCACGCGTTCCCGGCTGCCGATGCTCGCTGCCAGGCAGTTCAGCATCGTGGTCTTGCCGGCTTGGGTAGCGCCCGAGACCAGGATGTTGAGGCCGCTTGATACTGCCGCGCCAAGAAAACGGGCTGACTGCGGCGTCAGTGTGCCAAGCTCAACGAGATGCTCAAGGCGGCTGGCCTTCACCACGAACTTCCTGATGTTGACTGCCCAGTGCTTGCGGGTCACATCCGGAATGACAACGTGGAGCCTGGAGCCATCGGGAAGTGCTGCATCCACAAACGGCGACGACATGTCCAGGCGGCGGCCTGAGCTCTTGAGCATCCTCTCAACCAGGTCCCGAACCTGCTGCTCGGTGAGGCTCAGGGAGGTAAGTTCCGATTCGCCGTTGCGGGCCACAAAGATTTCATTGGGCGCGTTGAGCCAAATCTCCTCAATTGAGGGATCGTCGAGCAGTGGTTGAAGCACGCCGAAGCCCGCAACGGCATCGAAGAGGAACCTGCGCGCTGCGTCCAGCGGACCTATGGGAGGAAGGGGTCCCATGAGCGCTCGTTCGTCGTAGTCCGTGACCGCTGCTTCAACAAGCCGGCGCACCTCACCAGCCTGGTGCAGCGGATCCAGCCCTCGACGACGGATCAGCTCGCGGACCTCGTCCTCGACAATTCCCAGAGCGTCCATATGTTCCCCCATACAACTGCCGCCCCCGGCGGAGGCAGTGCAACTGGGATAAAGACTAGGCACCGTACAACACGCTGCCAAGTCATAAGGATTGTCTGTGGATAAGCGCAAGATAGCCACAGGATCCACACATGCACCATCAGCACCACTGTTTCCACCAGCAACACGGTGCTATGGTGAGCGCGTTAAGTGTCAAAATCCCTGTCCGTCCGGTTCCTGGGGAACCGGCCGGAACAGCAACCCAGATGAGGGCTCGTGGGAGCGCCTCATTGTCTCCGGAGCCAATATGAAACGGAACCTGCCTCAGTCCCGTCGCCCCGTCAGGAAGTCCCTTGGGATAATTTTCCTGGCCGCTTCCCTGGTGGCCGGCCCAGGCCTGGCGAGTATTGCCTCCGCCGTTGAGCCTGCTCCGACGCCGACAAGTGATCCGTCGCAACCTGTGTCACCTTCTCCGTCGGTCTCGACGCCGACCCCTTCTCCGGAAGAATCAGCACCCGCGGCCACCCCCTCCGCTCCGCCAACTGCAGAGGCTACGCAGACAATGGCCGAAGCGGTCGGCGTCGGCGGAGCTGAGATGGGACAGCGGTCCGCCCGCGTCACAGCCTCGGCTCCCTCGGACTCCTTCAGGCGGCTGAGCACGGAGCCGCTGTCCACCCAAGGCACCTGGATGCCCACTTTTGGCATCCAGGGACTGGACGTGAGCGGCCACCAACCGAGCGTGGACTGGCAGCAGCAATGGAATATGGGCGCTCGTTTTGCCTACGTAAAGGCCACTGAAGGCAACTACTACACGAACCCGTCCTACGGCTCCCAGTACCAAGGGTCCCGCAACGTTGGAATGATCCGGGGGGCCTACCACTTTGCAATTCCGAACTGGTCTTCGGGAGTAGACCAAGCACGTTACTTCGTTCAAAATGGCGGGGGCTGGTCGCCCGACGGCTATACAATGCCACCTGTACTCGACTTTGAGTTCAACCCATATGAAGGCCGGACTATCAATGGGTTCTACTTTGGGAACACCTGCTACGGCATGTCGCCGTCACAACTTCAGTCCTGGGTCCGGGATTTCGGGAATACTGTCCGTTCGATGACCGGAAGGTTTCCTGTCATCTACACCAACACTGGATGGTGGAATCAGTGCCTAGGCAACCCCTCGGGGTTTGGTGACTACCCCCTGTGGATCGCTGCTTACCCGAACTCCCCCACTAACAACGCTGGTCCGGTCCCGACAGGCAGCTGGGGCACTTACAGTATGTGGCAGTACAGCAGCACGGGACCGTTCGCCGGAGACTCGAATGTCTGGAATGGCGATTACCAGTCTTTGCAGCGCTTCGCAAACAACAGGGACGGCGTCGGATCGACTCTGGTTAAGGGAACGAGCAGCAGCACGATATACCTCGTCAGCGGGACGAATAAGTACGCGATTCCCGATTGGACGACGTACCTGCTTTATTCAGCCGTCAGCCCCATTTATGATGTGAGCCAGACGTATCTGGACAGTTTGGCCAACGGCAATTCTGTTGGTCGTTTCGCACGCAACGCTGACGGCGCAATCTATTTCCTGGACTCTGGGAAGAAACACCACGTTCCCAGCTGCGGCATCATGAGTGATTTCGGTGGTGGTAATTGCTCGGGCTGGGTCCCACTAGCTGCAAACCAAATGGACCTATTTCCGATTGGCGATAGCCTTGCAAATGCGACTGTTTCGCCGGCCGGAAGGCTTTTCTACGTCAGTGCAGGGACCAAAAGAGAGTTTTTCGACCTTCAAAGCCTAGCCTCCGCGGGCCTTCCGACTGCGACCGCCGGCCTGACCGATGCGGCAGTTGGCGCCTATGCCCTGTCCACGGCGGCTCCAATCCTGCGGCCTGACGTCATTGTGGTGGACAGGATCAGCCGTCAACCCTACATTTTCACCGCAGGACGACTTGTCGCCGTTCCCGAATCCATAAATAGGGACAATAGGTGGGCGAACGCTCTCGCCGTTGCGGCTCTGGAGCCTCGGTCCATAGACAGAATGGAACAAGGGCAGGCTTTCACCGGCTTTGCGACGAACGAAACAGCCAGCGTCGGATATGTCGTAGGATCGCACGAAAAGTTCCCTATGAATGATTCGTCACAGTGGCCCGGAACAGTAACGTTTTCGACCAAGTTGCTGAGCACGATTGCGACAGGACCGAGTATAGGTAATCCTGCTTTCGCCAAAACGCCGTCATCTCCTGTGGTTTTCAGGATTGATAAGAAGGCGCTCAGGGAGGTTCCTGATCTCTCAACCCTTACTCAACTGGGCTTGGGCAGCGTTCCGTACATATATTCCTTGGCGCCCCTGACACTGGACTCAATGAACAAAAGCCCTGCGCTTCTCCCACTAGGCAAATTGGTGGTGGGGGAAACGAGCCCAGTGGTGTTCCTAGTTGACGGTGCCGACAGGCTGCTTCAGCTTGAGGATTTCCGAATCGCAAGCAGCCTAGGTATCTCCGGGTACACGCGCGTACCCCAGTCATCGTTGTCTCCGTACACGTCCTCAGGGACAGTGGAGCCTGTGGTTCGCTGCGGCTCAGTGACCTACCTCGGTTACGGCGGCTCCCTGTGGAAGCTTCCAGCCACCACAACAACTGCACACTTAATCTATCGGGCTCTTGAACCCTCCACATGCAGCGCACTGCCTGCTACAGTCGGGACACTAAACTCCACGGTTTTCGTGAAGGCTTTGGACTCCCCTACCGTTTACTTGATGGCTGACGGCAAGAAAAGGCCGGTCACCTCATGGACTCGTCTGGTGGAACTAAACGGCGGTGGGAGTTCGCCCGTAATCGCTGAGTACGGCCGAACCACACTTGATCCTGTCGCTACCGGAACTCCTGCCTGACAGACGACGGAAACTTATTAGGCGGGAGGTCGGACTTCTCCGATCTCCCGCCTTAACTTTCGTATTAGCGTCCTTCTTGGTCCAACAGGTCAAGCAAATACTTGCCGTATCCGCTCTTGACCAACGGCTCTGCACGTTCCAGCAACTCGGAGTCGCTTAGGAACCCCAGACGCCAAGAGATCTCCTCCGGGCAGCCGATCGATAAACCCTGCCGCTTCTGCACAGTGTGAATAAATTCGGAGGCTTCATTCAGGGAATCGAAGGTTCCAGTGTCTAGCCAGGCAGTACCCCGCGGCAAAATCTCTACTTGAAGCTTTCCGCGCTCCAAATAGACCCTATTTACGTCTGTGATTTCGAGCTCCCCACGAGGGGAAGGCTTGAGGTCCTTGGCGATCTGCACAACGTCATTGTCATAAAAATAGAGCCCAGGAACGGCGTAATGACTCTTGGGCTTTGTAGGCTTTTCCTCAAGAGAGATAGCCTTGCCTTCGCCATCGAATTCGACCACACCGTATGCCGAAGGGTCAGCAACCCAGTATCCGAATACAGCGCCTCCGTCGATATCTGCGTAGCGCCGCAGTTGCGTACCCATACCCCGCCCGTAGAAGATGTTGTCTCCCAGTACGAGTGCTACCGGGCCGTCCCCTATGTGTTCCGCACCTATGATGAATGCTTGCGCCAGTCCGTCCGGCGAGGGCTGCTGGGCGTATGTGATGTTCACCCCGAACTGTGAGCCGTCGCCGAGTAGCCGTTCGAACTGGTCCGCATCGTGGGGCGTGGTGATGATCAGGATGTCCCTGATCCCGGCCAGAATCAGCGTCGACAGCGGATAGTAGATCATCGGTTTGTCGTAGACCGGCACCAACTGCTTGCTGATGCCCAACGTAATAGGGTGGAGTCTGGAGCCGGTCCCACCGGCAAGGATTATTCCGCGCATGCTACCCATCTTTCCCTCTGGCTCGAAGTCCAGCCAAATCCGGTAATCTATGGAACTATGCAGCGACTTCTTGTAACCGGCGGCGCCGGGTTCATCGGCTCCAATTTCGTCCACTATGTTTTGTCCCACACTAACTACTCCGTCACGGTATTGGACAAGCTCACATATGCTGGCAACTTGGAGTCACTGCGCGGGTTACCAGAGGACCGGTTTGCCTTCGTTGAGGGCGATATTGCAGATCCAGCCGTCGTAGAACCACTGGTTGCTGATCATGACGTGGTCGTCCACTACGCTGCCGAGTCACACAACGACAACTCCCTGCACGATCCGCGCCCGTTCTTGGACACGAACATCATCGGCACCTATACACTCATTGAGGCTGCCCGGAAGCACAACAAGCGCTTCCACCACATCTCCACGGACGAGGTCTACGGCGACCTTGAACTCGATGACCCCGAGCGGTTCACGGAACAAACCCCATACAACCCTTCAAGCCCCTACTCGTCCACCAAAGCCGGCTCCGACCTGCTGGTTCGGGCCTGGGTCCGCTCTTTCGGCCTTCAGGCGACCATAAGCAATTGCTCCAACAATTACGGCCCCTACCAGCACGTTGAGAAATTCATCCCCCGCCAGATCACTAATGTAATTGATGGGGTCCGGCCCAAGCTCTACGGCAAGGGCGAAAACGTACGCGACTGGATCCACGCCAACGACCACTCTTCCGCAGTCCTAACCATCATCGCCAAGGGAAAGATCGGTGAGACATACCTGATCGGCGCCGACGGCGAGAAGAACAACAAGAACGTCGTCGAACTGATCCTCAAGCACATGGGACAGTCCCCGGATGCCTACGACCACGTGGTGGACCGACCGGGACACGATCTCCGATATGCCATCGACTCCACCAAGTTACGGGACGAACTGGGCTGGGAACCTCAGTTCTCGAACTTCGATGCCGGCATTGAAGACACAATCGCCTGGTACCGCGACAACGAAGACTGGTGGCGGCCGCAGAAGGCTGCAACCGAAGCCAAGTACAAGCTTCAGGGCCAGTAAGGTGGAGTTCCAGAAGAAGCTCGTAGGTGCGGAAACACCAATACCCGGCGTCATTATCTACGACCTTCCGGTTTATGGAGACAACCGTGGCTGGTTTAAGGAAAACTGGCAACGGGAAAAAATGATTGCCGCTGGTCTTCCCGACTTTGGTCCCGTCCAGAACAACATCTCGTTCAATGACAAGGCGGGCACTACTCGAGGAATTCATGCCGAACCTTGGGACAAATTTGTCTCCGTGGCTACAGGCCGGATTTTCGGGGCTTGGGTCGACTTGCGGGAAGGACCAACTTTTGGCCAAGTCTTTACTGCTGAACTAGACGCCAGCAAGGCAATTTTCATCCCGCGGGGTGTTGCCAATTCCTACCAGACGCTGGAAGACAACACCTCCTACACCTATCTCGTTAACGACCACTGGTCCGCAGAGGCCGAGTACACTTTCCTCAACTTGGCGGATCCAACCGCGGGCATTCAGTGGCCGATCCCCCTTTCGCAGGCCGAGGTTTCAGCTAAGGACTTGGGCCACCCGCACTTGGCGGATGTCAGGCCCATGCGTGCGCGGAAGACGCTGGTCCTAGGAGCCGACGGTCAGTTGGGTCGTGCCCTACGTAAAGCCTATGACGGAAACCCTAACGTTGAATTTGCTGGCCGCCAGGAATTTGACCTGCTTAATGTGGAAGCGTACTCGGCCCGACACTGGCGCAACTACAGCACAATAATCAACGCGGCCGCCTACACTGCAGTTGACGCAGCCGAAACGATGGCCGGACGCAAGGCTGCTTGGGCAGTCAATGCGACAGCCGTTGGACGACTTGCGTCTGTGGCAGCAGAACACCTCATAACATTGGTGCACGTCTCGTCCGACTACGTATTCGACGGTTCCCGCACCGAGCACGACGAAGACGAACCGTTTACACCGCTCGGTGTTTATGGACAAAGTAAGGCCGCTGGCGATTGCCTTGTCGCTACAGTTCCCCGCCACTACATCGTGCGCACAAGTTGGGTGATTGGTGACGGCAAAAACTTCGTGCGTACCATGGCTGACCTTGCAGGACGCGGAGTCCAACCAGCTGTGGTCGACGACCAAATCGGTCGACTAACCTTTGCAGAAGATATCGCAGAAGGTATCAAGCATCTAGTCAGCGCTCAAGCGCCCTTCGGTACCTATAACTTGAGCAATGATGGCGTCCCACAGTCATGGGCTGAGATTGCTGCGGATGTCTTCGAGCTGATCGGGGCCAAACGATCGGTAGTTACTGGCGTCACCACTGCCGAGTACTTCAGGGATAAAGAAGCTGCACTCAGGCCCCTGAACAGCGTCCTCAATCTCAACAAGATCAAAGCAACGGGCTTCCAACCCCGTAACGCGAAGGCCGCGTTGGAACAGTACCTAACCGTCAGCCAGGCATCCGTTTATTAATGGCATAGAGCAAGTCGGGGGCCGCATAGCGGCCCCCGACTTGCTCTATCATTCGCGGCCGCTATAGTCCAGCACAGACTCTGTTTCGGTCACCGACCGACGGACGGTTTTTTTGTATTGCTGCCGACCTACCAGATCTATGGTCGCCCAGAGGAGCATGCTTCCAACTCCCGTGAACCACAGAGCCACCCCGAGCCTCCATCCCGGCGGAACAAAGCTAATGGAGATTGTTTTTCCGACCGCTTCCTCGGGAACTTGAACAGTAAGTAGAAAGCCGTCAACGGACTCTACGAGCTTGCCATTATCAACTTCGTAGCCAGGCCATGGCAGCCGAGCCAACGCAGCACGACCTCCTCCGTTAGGAACGTCGTCAACGTGGAGCCTGACCTCCGTTGCGGACCTTCCTGTTTCGGTAATGCTCGTCCCCTGAGATGTCCAAATCAGGCCGCCCCGGGAGCGAATCGGTTCCGTCCGGCTCCACAAAGCAATTTCTCCGTCATCGCTGACCTCCTGCCAGCCGTAGGGGACGGACCTAATCGGCAATTCCTCTTCCCTTCCAACATAGTTGTTGGAGGCAGTGGGCTTCTGTTGTCCCTCGAAGGACTTCTTCAGAATTTGCACGTTGTCGATGCCGAGCTCATCGACTAGCAGCATGCCAGTATCTGGCCGAGGCTCAAATAGCCTATCCAGCAGTTCGGCACAGGTTCCGCCTAGATAACGTAAACATAGAGTCTTGTTGTACTCCGTGTAACCAACCAACTGGTAGCGATTCACGACTGACGCAGGACTCAGATACCACGTGTTAGCCATAAGGGTCCGGGACCAAGTGGACTCGCCCTGTGGGTAATCCAGTGGGTCCCCCACGACCAAAACTTCTCCCCGAACATCTGACAGGACACTCTTGGAAATTGCAGTATCCGATGGCATTGCAGAGTCAGAAAGCGGACTTGAACCTGTAGTCCTATGCTGCAACACCGTAGTAGCGAAAGTAACACCAACGCAAACAACCGCAATGAACGACGCTGCAGAAAGCTTGCTCACCAGAATCGAGTTACCGCGCAGCTTCCACCAGAGAACAGATAGTGCGCCGATCGCCAGCAACCCTGTCACGAAGACTGTTCTGTAGCGGTCCGGGTATTGAGCCCAGGCACCGTAGACGCCTAAGGCGATGGCGCCCGTGGCGCCTAGGAGAGACAGCTTAGACGGGCGCGCGGCGAGTGTATGCGACACCAAGATGACGCAGAGCAGCACGCAGGCAAGCGCTAGATAAGGCATGAATCGTGCTGGGTAACGAAGCGGGCCTAATGTTGAGGGCAGCAGTACAAACATCAGAGACAGCGCTGAAAAAAACAGGATGTCCCGTATATGTGGTGCGTAGGATCGAATTTTATGCCAACTGAGGAAAGCCACTATGGGCAAGAACCATGCGATGTAGAGCGCCGGGGCTGGCGCCGATAAGCCGTCCCACCACCAAGAGGGCATCATAGGATAGGCAGTTGCAATGGTCGAACCCAAAAGACCGCTCAGGTCCACCCCCATGTAATCGTCGTTTGCGATTGCTATGGTACTTCGAGTTGTAACCGAGGCGGTCAAGACGCCGGGAAGGTACACCACCACCGCGACTAGGATCAGCCCCAGGCCTATGGCTGCTACCCGCCAGGCTGGCAGCCACCACCGCCGAAATAATGTGTCGAACCCGACAGCTAGGAGGACAAAGCCGACGCCGACGGTCCCCGCTACATAGCCGATCGTAACAATGAGATATCCAGTGACAAAGGGCCATAGCGGGCTACATCTGCCGTCCCGCGTCGAGGTTAATAGCACCCAGAAGTAAGGCAGGAGTGCCCATGCTAGTTGACCCGTCACCCATGAGGGTGCATCGAAGAAAGTTGTAAAGCCGTTTAGCGGGATGGCGATACCCACAACCATACTTAGTCCCGGCGAAACCTGGTACGACTGGCTGAGCAAATAGCAGCCCACGCCGGCGATGACCAAGAAAGCGATCTTCACGCAGGTCGTCACCAGCACGGCATCGGGAGCGAAGTAAACCAATAGGCCGATGAGCATGATGAGGGGATTCCATGTCCCCCACTGCCCTTCCGCAACATAGTTTCCGCTCGACCATACTTGTGGATTTAGAAGCGGTGGCCCCCCTGACAACAGCGCTTCACCCAAGTGATACCAAATCCCGTAGGCACCATTTTCGGTATCGTCCCAAAAATAGAACCGAGGGGTCCAAATTAGCGGGATCAAGCTAAGCGTGAGAACGCCCAGTGCGGTTGCTAGGACCCAAAGTAGCGAGCGCGCTGGCGCGGCTTCACCTTCATGCATCAACTCTCTGACTCCAATAGTCCGGCGACAAAAGATTATTCCCGACGGAAGGGCGCTAGGCGGTCAGCTTCCAGAGGGTAACGGTAGCCACTTTACCGCCCAGACTATAGGGCACTTCGGCGACTCTCATTCCAACATCTTCTGTGTGCCATGCCGCCGAGCACGAGGAGTCGGTCAGCAGGTACCCCACTTCCCCGCTTTGGGCTTCCGACCGGGCAAAGGTACCGGCAGTACGCTGTTTCAACACCTCGCGTAGAGCCTTTTCATGTTCCGGCCACGCCAACCCCAAGTTGTAAAACGCGGTGGGTACCCCGGTCAGAAGTTTGACCCTGAATGGGCTTATGCACGGGTCGGCCAACAGCAATTCAGTACTTCGGATAGCAGCCGAATTATCCTCGACGCCCTTCCTTACTGCCGCACCGATGGCACGCGCCTGAGGATCGTTGAAGCTTTCGGTTCCACGATCCTGGACGTACGCAGAAAACTTAGCGAAATCGGCGAAGCCTAGTGCTACTGAAGTCGCCAACGTCAGGCAGGCGCTCCCCAGAACCACATGCTTCGTCACCATCCAGCCCCGCTTCGAAGCCGAACAGTTCACGTGCCGCCACCTTCGCGCACCGTCGTCACTTTGAACGCGGGAGCGCCATCCACTCCAGCTTCTTATACCCACCTGAAAAAGGATCGGAATCGTTGCTGCAGTGACTATGGTAAAACTGTCGATCCAAAACCGATACGGTTCCTGATTGGCGCCCCAATTGTCGTTACTGGCAACAAGAGCCCATGCTACGCCGGCCCCCAACGCGGATGCCTGCCACGCCTTGTTGCTCTGAGCAGTGCCTGCCCAAAAGATCAAGGCAAGCATGATCAGAGGTGCGAGAGCGGCGAGAACGCCCGGCCAAAGGGGCACCCCCAGTGCGGCTGAAGACGACTCGCGGTAGGTAAGAAACTCATCCTCACTGGCCAATCCAGCC
Organism: Arthrobacter sp. AB6; assembly: GCF_031844545.1. Taxonomy (NCBI): domain Bacteria; kingdom Bacillati; phylum Actinomycetota; class Actinomycetes; order Micrococcales; family Micrococcaceae; genus Arthrobacter; species Arthrobacter sp. AB6. The sequence continues at coordinate 7,200 of NZ_JAUZVL010000011.1, read as the reverse complement.
AAAGTTCCTATGATTGTGGGCGAGGCAGCCAGCGCCGCGGCAGCTGCAGCCCCGATCATCCGCACCTTGTGTTTCAGGAGGACGAGCGAGAATCCGGGCGCGGCCGCGAGTAGGCCGGCCATGAGGGTCACGAGCGGTCCGCACACCGAGGCGATGATGGGGCCGCCAAAGATCACAACCACCAGACATATAAGACTGATTACGATGTGCTTCCTGCTGCCATAGCTCAATAGTCCATACATACTCGTGGCGTACACGAGCAGGTATATGGCTGTCAGAAAGGAATAGGTCTGCACATTGGCTAGAGTCCCAATTAGAGCCGATGCAGCGACTATCGCAGCCCAGTTCATCCGCTCAGTGGAGACGTTGCCCTGGCCGGTTGGAAACGTCACACCGATGATCAGGCACGTACTTGTCACCGCCAGCGAAAGGGCCGCGGACTCCCCGTTCAAGGTGAAAAACACGCCGAATGCCCCCCAAAGGACGGCGTGATTGTCCAAGGACTGATACCAATTCCCGCTGGTAATTACGGCGAGCGTTCCTATGAGGCTTGGCACGAACCCAAATACTCCGAGGAGCGGTTGGCCCGTCAGTCTTATGAGCAACCAACTGATGGCGATGACCATAAGCATCTGAACGACCACTCCAGTGACCTGCCACGTAGCAACTATGTCGGTTCCCAGGAGGCGTGAAAGGAGACCAAGAAGCACGTAGTATAGGCGCGGATAATGATTGATCCCCGTCTCCGTGAAAGGCTCAACGGCTTCCAAGTTGCCGTTCCTGACGTTTACAGCGATCGCCAGATACGAATACTGATCGTAGGAAAAATAGTCCCGAAAATTCCTCCAACTGAAGCCACTCGTCAAAGTCAGAGGGCGTACTTGCAGCAACCAGTACATACCCAGCGCCACAGCCGTAGCAGCCATTCCGGCCAAGCGCCTACCGGTTTTCCCCCGATGAACGGCAGTCGTGTTTTGTATCATTTCCTTGCGTACCCCGTGATCGTTGTCTGCTGCAGACTTCCCTCATCGCTACTGAGAACCATACTGCCGCTGCGCATCGAGGGATCTTAGCCCAGCCTATGAGGTCACCACCCCTAGTTACGAAGCGGTAAACTCTATACACATGACCAACGCAGTGACAGGCCTAGCAGCCAGCACCCATCGTATCTCTGTCGTCATACCCGTCTACCAAGGCGAAAGGACGCTGCCCGAGGTCGTCGCGGAACTTACTAATTTGTCTGGGCTCCAGCGTTCTCCAGTTGGGCATCAGTTTGTCATTGCAGAAGTTCTCCTCGTGTTCGATCACGGCCCCGATGGGTCGGCCCAGGTAATAAGGGACCTCGCCGAACGTTATGAAATCGTCCGAGGGGTTTGGCTGAGCCGCAACTTCGGGCAACACCCGGCGACGCTCGCAGGAATGGCCTCGGCTGGTGGTGACTGGGTGGTCACTATGGACGAAGACGGTCAGCACAACCCCTCAGCTATCGGCAACATGCTCGATACGGCGATGGACCGACAATCGACGTTGGTATACGCCCTCCCAAGCAACAAGCCTCCGCACGGGTTCCTGAGAAATGCGGCTTCCAAGGGGGCAAAAAAGGTCGTAGCGACTCTGCTATCCAGCAACGAAGCCCCTAATTACCAGAGCTTTAGACTCGTTACCGGCGAAGTCGCGCGCTCGGTTGCAGCTTACGCCGGGAATGCTGTCTACCTCGACGTGGCATTGGGATGGATCGCGTCCAACGTTGCAACCTGCCCAGTTGCGCTGCGCGAGGAAGGTGACCGTGCGTCCGGTTACCGGCTGCGAACCCTCCTGTCTCACTTCTGGCGAATGGTCATCTCCAGCGGCACGCGCGGGCTCCGCCTCGTTAGCCTTATTGGCGCGATATTCGCTTTTCTTGGCGTTTGTCTGGCCGTTTACCTACTAATCGCCTACGTCACGGGACATGGAGCAGGTCAGCAAGGGTGGACGTCCACGATGATCGTCATCCTAATCAGCACAGGAGCGATCCTCTTTTCGCTCGGAATCATCGCTGAGTACGTCGGTGTGAACGTCAACATGGCTATGGGCAAGCCAGCCTATCTAATTGTGAGTGACCCAGCGGTCGGTCCCCTGGGTAAGGTCAGCCCTGATGCAACTCCCCTCATTCCCGGAACTTCTTCAACATCCCGGGGGAACCAGCTAGATGCCTGATCCTGTATGGGTAGTCGGGGCAGGGGGCCTACTAGGCAGAGGCATCGTCTCAGAACTGAGGATCAGAGGCCATCGTGTGATGACCTCCTCCATACCCTGGCACGACGCCGCCGCGGCCAAGGACGCCTTGGCCAAAGGCGCTAACGAGTTCAGAGTTATGTCTGAAGGAAATCGTTGGATCATTGTGTGGTGCGCAGGGGCCGGGGTGACCGGAACCTCCCAAGCCGAGCTTGACTCCGAACTCGATGTCCTCAAGTCCGCACTTTCCTCCATTGCAAGGGAGCTTTGTCAAGACAAGATGGGTTTGGGCCGCCTTTTTCTTGCATCCTCCGCTGGCGGCGTCTATGCCGGTGCGCCCAATCCCCCATATTCAGAGAAGAGCGAACCTCAGCCCTTGGCGCCGTATGGTCATGCCAAGCTGGCCGCTGAGCAGGCGGTTGCGGACTTCGCAACTAACTCCGGAACCAAAGTTCTAATAGGGCGAATTGCGAATCTTTACGGGCCTGGCCAGAACCTCGAGAAGCCGCAGGGATTAATATCGGTTTTTGCCAAGGCATTTCTGACGGGCCAGCCGGTCACCGTCTATGTCTCACTTGACACTCTTCGGGACTATATCTTCATTGATGACGCCGCAGCACTCCTGGCGGATTGCCTGGACCGCCTCGCGGCACCAGATATACGCCCAGGGCAATCGGTCATAAAGATAATCGCGACACAGAGAGCGGACACTATTGGCGCTCTGATCGGCGCGTGCAAGACGGTATTCAAACGCAGACCGAGAGTTGTGCTGGGGGCGTCTCCTTATGCAAAGGCACAGGCCCACGACCTTCGGCTTCGCTCGGTAGTTTGGCCGGAGCTCGATAATCGCCCCTTTACTCCCTTGCCCGTAGGTATCGATGCAACGGTTCGGGACATGCAAGTTATCAGAAGCCTGAAGGGCAGGCTATGAGTGACGAACGAGCTGTGCGGACTGGAAGAGAGAAGCCCTGATGGTGACAAGATCAACTGAGGATGAGCCGGTCCGCGGCATTCACACCGGGCCACCCGGACCTCTCATGCGAATCGTCAAGGATCAGCGTGTAGCGTTCCTGATCGTCGGCGGGGGCAATACCGCATTCAGCACAGGGCTATTTATTGTCCTCGCGCTAGCATTTGAGGAAACACCGTCTTTCATCCTCCTGTCCATATCATGGCTGGTTTCCCTCGTAGCCGTTTTCTTTGTTTATCGGAAGCTAGTTTTCAGAGTTAGCGGGCACTTCTGGCTTGATTTAGGCCGTTTCGCTCTCGTGAATCTCACCTCACTCGTCGTGAACGTAAGTCTACTTTCGTTATTTGCAGACATATTGCATTTTCCGCGTATACCCACACAGCTGACTATTACAGCACTGTCGGTTGTTATCAGCTATTTCGGCCATCGCTATTTTTCGTTTCGTCGCAAAAAACCCGCGGATGCGCCTAACTCCAAGACGATAAGTAACTCAAGAGAGGAAGAGACGGCTTGAACCCCAGAGTCTCAATAGTCATCCCTGCTTACAACAACGTCCAATACATTGCGGAAACCCTCGAATCGGTGCTCAATCAAACCTACGACGATTACGAGGTCGTTGTTGCCGACCATTCGTCAGTGGACGGTACCCAGGAAGTGATCGACACTTTCATGGGCCACCCCAAGTTGAGGATACTAAGTCCCACGCCTGCAGGTGGTGGTGCCAAGGCTAACTGGAATCGGGTCAGCTCCGAAGCGAGAGGCGAATATGTAAAGCTTGTATGCGGGGACGACATGATCGCACCGACGGCGGTCGCGGAGCAGGTTGCGGCATTCGAAAAGTACCCCACGGCTGTACTGGTTGCTAGCCAGCGCGATCTGGTCGACTCCAGTGGAGAAGTGTTCGTCAAGAATCGCGGACTGCAAGGCATCAAAGGATTAGTCAGTGGCCCACGTGCCGTGCGAGCGACTGTGGTTGCGGGCTCCAACATTTTTGGTGAGCCCGCCTGCGTCATGTATCGACGGGAATTGCTCGAGGCAGAAGGCGGATGGGACAACACGAACCCCTACCTTATCGATGAGGCAACGTATGCGCGGATCTGCTTTCATGGCGACGTCGTCGCGATGCGTCGCAGTCTAGCCACCTTCCGCATTAGTGCAAGTCAGTGGAGCGTTCGACTCGCAAAACAGCAGTCAGACCAGGCAATAGCCTTTCATGAGCAGATCGCTCGCGAACATCCTGGCGTTCTTAACAAGTTCGATCTGATGGTCGGAAACGCCAAAGCAGTCGGAATGTCGTACGCACGCAGGCTAGCCTACATCCGGTTGCGGAAACGTATGGGCCACGAGCATGCGGTGGAGAGCACGGTTTAATGCTGCAAAGCTCTGCTTGCCTTCTGCCGACTGTTCTGACCACCCTGCGCTTTATGGCTCTTCACGGTTCGTGGGGAAATGGACCCCTGGAATGAGCGTCATGCCGCCGTCCGGACGGCACTTCTCAAGAGGATAACCGATTTGTAATTGGCCGCGTTGCGGTACCCGTGGGCAGTTCGCTTGATGTTCTTGATCGCCGTGTTGTTTGCTTCGACCTTGCCGACCGGGGTGCAGATCGCAGAGTATGTGAGGGGTCGGCAGCGCATCGTTGAGCACGTCGGCTCGGCGCATACGGAGGCCGAGCTCGGTGTGCTGCTGGCGCGTGCCCGCGAGCTGCTGGAGAACCCGGCGCAGGGCGTCCTGGAACTCGGTGTTGAGCCCACGCCTCCGGTGCTGGGCTTGGTCGCTCCGGCCAGCGATCCGGGCCTGTTCGACCTCGCCGGCACTGTAGCAGCACCAGCTGGGCGCACCGGCCCTGCCCGCGTGGTCGGCACGGATTTACGCGTCCTGTTCGATGCACTGGCCAGCGTCTTCACAGCCCTGGGGTTCGACGGCCTCGAGGATGAGGTCTTCCGTGATCTGGTGATCGCCCGGGTCGTCGAACCGACCTCCCTGCTGGATTCCGGCAGAGTCCTGCGGGACCTCGGCCAGAACCCTGCCAGCTACGCCACCATGAAACGCACCCTCACCCGCGCCGCTGCGGGCAAATACCGCGACCGGGTTGCGACCTGGTGCTTCGAGCACGCCAGCACCGGCGGGGACGTCCCTGGTGCTGTATGACGTCACCACGCTGTATTTCGAGGCGGAAAAGGAAGACGAGCTGCGCAAGGTCAGCTACTCCAAGGAACGCCGCGTCGATCCTCAGATCGTGGTCGGCCTGCTCGTTGACCTCGGCGGGTTCCCGCTGGAAATCGGCTGCTTTGAAGGCAACAAAGCCGAATCGGCAACAATCATCCCGATCATCAAGCAGTTCCAGGCCCGCCACGGCCTGGCCGACATGGTCGTCGTCGCCGACGCCGGCATGCTCTCGGCAGGGAACCTGCGCGAGCTGGACGAGGCGAACCTGCGGTTCATCGTCGGCTCCCGGATGACCAAGGCGCCGAACGACCTGGCCACGCACTTCCGCTGGCACGGCGACGCGTTCACCGACGGACAGCTGATCGACACCATCACCCCCCAGAACCGGCCACAAGAACGAGAACAACCCCGACCTACGCGCCGAACCCGTCTGGAATCCTGCCACACACCTGGGCTCCTGGCGGGCCGTGTGGGCCTACTCCCGCAAGAGAGCCGTCCACGACAACAAGACGCTCACAGCCCAGGAGAACCGGGCCCGCGAAGTCATCGAGGGCCAAAAAGCGGCCAGAACCCCACGCTTCGTCAGGACCTCCGGCGGGGCGCGCAGCCTCGACGAGGCCTCAATAGCGCGTGCCCGGCAACTGGCCGGCCTGAAAGGCTACGTAACAAACATCCTGGACAAACATCATGACCGCAGGGGAAGTTATCGGCTCCTACCACGACCTGTGGCATGTCGAGCAGTCCTTCAGGATGAGCAAAACAGATCTCCGCGCCAGGCCCATGTTCCACCGCATCCCCGACGCTATCGAGGCACACCTGACCATCGTGTTCACGGCCCTGGCGGTCTTTCGGACGGTCCAGAACAGTACAGGCCTCGCGGTGCGTAACGTCATCCGACAACTCCGGCCCTTACGCTCAGCGACCATCACCATCAACGGCACCACCCAGACATTCGCCCCCGACATCTCCGCCGAGCAGCAAGCCATTCTCGACGCCATCCGCAGCCCAAAACTCGCGCACTAACGAAATGAGCCAAGTCAGGGCTCATGGAGCAAATGATCCTATGTCATAGCTGTCAGAAGGGTCCGCGGCTCTGGGGCTTTAAGTGCGTCAAAGCATTCAGACTAGGAGCAGGATCATGCGCCTGACCGAGCCTATCCCGGCGGCACCTTTGGTTTCCTCTGGGATCTTCAATCTGCCAGTCAGTCGCGTCATCTCCCCGTCTGATCTTGCCGCGGCGATCTCTGAATCAGCGAATAATCCGAGGAGACCGATCCCCCAGCTGCTATCGCGGCGGCGTTGTGCGCCACAGTGGAAAGAACGCCGCTAGCAGGGGATCGAGGCGACACCCGTCGTCAACGCCGTGGAAGTCCTCCGGTCCGAGTACGCCTGACGCTACGAGGAACCAGTCTGCCAGCGGCTGTCGTTCCTTACTGGCCGGTGGACGAACAGCCTCGAGGGCCTCGGGGATGGCTCCTCGCCAAGCGCCTGGTTCGGCGGCCAGTGCCCAGATCGTAAGGGTCGACCCTCGTGCACATTCCCGACAACACTACGAATGTGGTTCCCGTGCACAATCGTCCAGCAGGGTCAGAGGCAAGCTGGTTGGCAGATAGCGAGAGTTGGTGCTGGTGTTCCGGGTTGTTGGTGCTGCGGCTGTGGGTGAGGCGGTTCACTGGGCGCCGCCTCGTCCCAGGTGAGGAGGCAGCATGGCCGATTTCAAGGCCATCATGGCCCTGGCCGTTACCGTTCCCAGCTATGACGGCTCTCCGTGGTTCGTGGTGAAACGGGTTCCGTGTGTTGAAAGCTGAAGGGCTCGTAGCCCTGCTGTGATGGATGTTCTCTACGCA
>NZ_JAUZVL010000010.1:0-133180 GCF_031844545.1 Arthrobacter sp. AB6 | reverse complement strand
ATCTTGACTGCCTTCGGCCGGAGGAATAGCGTCTGCGTTAACGGGGTCATGACCCCCGTTTTTCACGGAATGAGGCGCCGGTCCGGGCCACCTCTGCACGGCGATGGCGCCAGGTGAGGAGGATTCTGTGTCTTGGGAAATGTCTGGAACATACGCTGGCAGCTGCACGTGCCAGCTGGTGTGCCCGTGCCCCGTGGACGGCGTGCCCACCGGGCCCGGAGGTGAGTGCCGCAACCTGAATGTCTTCCATATCGCAAGGGGCAACCATGACGCCACGGACCTTTCCGGCGTCGACTTCGCGTTCGTCGCCTGGTTCCCCGCGAATCTGACGGCCGGGGGCTGGAAGGTGGGCGTCGTCGTCGACCAGTCCGCATCCGATGCCCAGGTGGGCGCCCTGGAAACCATCCTTCGCGGCCAGGCCGGGGGCCCCTTCGGCGACTTTGCCGGCCTGTACGGCGAGTGGCTGGGACTGGAACGCGCCGCGGTCACATTCACGGACGGTGAGCGTCCTTCCGGTTCAGTCTCGGACAAGGCCCGGTTCACGTTCGAGCCGCTGCCCGGACCGGACGGCGGCGTGACCACAGTGAAGAACGCAATGTACGGCTTTGCGCCCGAATTCCAGATCGGAAAGGGGCCCGGGCACGTGGACCTTTTCGGCATCGACTTCGACGGCATCTACGGCGAAACATCCGACTTCACGTTCGCCAGTGAGATGGCGGAGGGTGCCCCCAAGGGCCGGGTCTGAACGGCCCGCCGGTGGAACGCGGAAAGCTGTTCAGGAGCAGGACCGTCAAGGCAGTGGCACACGCCTCCCGGGTTGATCCGCGGGAGGCCGCCCTCGTGGCGGTCCTGCTCTTCCTCGCCGCTGCCAGCTGGGTGTTGACGTCAACGCAGTTGACCGGGATGGACATGGGTGCCTGGACCGCCCCGGGACCGGTGGGCTTCTTCACCGTGACATGGGTGGTGATGCTCGCAGCCATGATGTTCCCGTCCGTGGCGCCGATGGTGGTGGCCTACCACCGGATCCAGCGGCACCGGCGGCAGGCTGGTCGGTACGCACCGGCAGGGTCCACTGCCGCCTTCGTGGCCGGCTACCTTGCATCATGGACGGTCTTTGGCCTGGCGGCCTATGCGCTCTATGCGTGGGCGGCAGCGGTGGCGCCGGGAATTCTTGCTCCGGATACAAACGGCCGCTACATCGCCGCGGGAGTCATAGCCATGGCGGCCCTCTATCAGCTCACGCCGGCCAAGAACGTGAGCCTGATGAAATGCCGCTCGCCCATGGATTTCCTCCTGCACCGGATGCGGCCGGGTTACGCGGGGGCCCTGCGGATGGGCGTGGAGCACGGCGCCTGGTGCGTGGCGTGCTGCTGGGCGCTGATGACGGCGCTGTTCGCGCTCGGCGTGATGAGCGTCGGCTGGATGGCCCTGATCGGGGCCTTCATCGCCGGGGAGAAGATGCTTCCGTGGAAACGGCTCGCCAACCGTGCTGTTGCGGTGGCGCTGGCTGCCATTGCACTCGGTGTGGCACTTGCTCCCGCGGCTACAACCGGGATGGGAATGTAGGAGGGAAAGGTCATGCCGAAGTATCTGTTTGAAGCGACGTATGTGGGCGCGGGAATCAAGGGGCTTATGCAGGAAGGCGGCACGAAGCGGCGTGAGGCCCTGACGGAGGCCCTCAAGTCCATAGGCGGTTCGCTGGAGAGCTTCTACTACGCTTTTGGCTACTACGACGTCCTCGGCGTTTTCGAGGCGCCGGACGATGCAAGTGCTGCCGCACTGTCACTGATAGTCAATTCCACGGGGAGCGTCAACGTCCGCCTGAAGCCCCTCCTGACTGTGGAAGACATCGACGAAGCAGCCAAGAAGACGCCGTCCTACCGGCCTCCGGGACAGTAGCCCGTGACGGCCCTCTTACGGTTGCCCTAAAAGGGGAAATCGTCAGCGTTCGGGGCTGGCCCCGGCAGTCTTGCTGCCCGTGGCGGAACGGCATCCCATGCCGTTCCGGGCTCTCAGCATTCGAGGGCGCCCACCGCGCCGGACCTTAGCCTGACGCCGGAGAGGGGCTTTTCAAACCATGCGGGAACGTCCTCCGGAGGCAGGGGAGGGCTCCAGTAGAACCCTTGGGCGTAGCGAATGCCGAGGCGGCGGAGTTCGGCGAGTTGCTCCGCCGTCTCAACGCCTTCCGCCACTACCCGGAGACTGAGGCTTTCGGCCATGCCAAGGACGAGTTCAATGATGGTTGCCCCGTGGGGTCCTCTTCCCAGTTCTTCGACGAAAGTGCGGTCAATTTTCAGGGTCCGTGCCGAAAGCCACCTGAGGTAACTCAGGGAGGAGTACCCTGTTCCGAAGTCATCGATTGACAGCCCCACGCCCAAGCTGTGGAGACGTTGCAGCGTCTCCTTGGGCAGGTCGGGCTGGTCCATCAGCACTGTCTCGGTAATCTCCAGGTCCACAGCGCTGGGATCGATGCCCGCGGCCTGGATCGCCGCCTCGACGATGTCCGTGAAATCGGTTGCCAGGAATTGGCGGCCGGAAATATTCACGGCGGCGGAAACGCCTGCCGCTCCCTTTAGCCGCCCGCGCCACTGCTGGACCTGCCGGAGGGCTTCACGGAGTACCCATGTGCCGATGGGGATAATCAAGCCTGTCTCTTCGGCAATCGGAATGAACGTATCGGGCCCGATCAGCCCGTGCTCGCCGTGCTGCCAGCGCAGCAGCGCTTCGAAACCAATGGTGTCTCCGCTGTTGACGTCAACGATGGGCTGGTAGTTCAGCGAGAACTCGCCCCTTTCCAGGGCAAGCCGCAGTCCGGACTCCAGGTTCAGCCGCCCCGCGGCCTTTCCGGACATCAGCACGTCGTAAACGGCTGATGAGTCCCCGCCTGCTGATTTGGCCCGGTACATGGCCGCATCGGCTCCCTGCAGCATCGACTCCGCCGTATCGTCCGGTCCGGCCAGCGCGATGCCGACGCTGACGTTGAGGTAGATCTTGCGTCCGTCGACTTCAAACGGGTGCCTGGTGGATTGCCTGATCCGTTCCGCCAGGGTCCTGGCGCCGCGCAGCATCAGGTCTCCGCACACGATCACGAACTCGTCCCCGCCGAAGCGGCCCACGGTATCGCCGCTCTTGACAAAGGATTTCAGCCGCTCGCCCAGGAGCATGAGGATAGTGTCCCCGGCCCCGTGGCCGATGCCGTCGTTAATCAGCTTGAACCGGTCCACGTCAACGAACATCACCACGGCGCGGGAGTCCCGGTCCAGCAGGTCCTGGAGCACCTCAGTGATCACGTATCGGTTAGGCAGCCCCGTCAGGGGATCGTGGCGGGCCTGCCATTCCAGGATCTGTTCGGCCTGCTTGCGCTCGGTGATGTCCAGCACCGTATCCAGGAACCGCCCGGGTTTCCGCTCATCCACTTCCACGTTCCTGATACGGGAGTGCAGCCACCGTTGCTGGCCATCAGCCCTGACGATACGGTACTCAAAGTCCGCGAACACCGTGCCCTCATCCAGGTCTTTCCAGACGGCCTGGACACGTTCCCGGTCCTCAGGGTGCGTCAATTCAAGCATCAGGTCCCGGGTTGCCGTCTGCCCCGGGCCAAGGCCGAAGATCCGGCCGAATTCCTCCGAATGCCAGGTCTCGCCAGTCTCCTTGGTATGTTCGACGCTTCCGACGTGGGCCATCTCCTGGGCAGCCAGGAGTTTCTCCCGTTCCACGGCGGCCGCCGCCCGGAGGCGCTGGATTTCGGTGATGTCCCGGGCGATCGCCGACGCGCCGATCTGCTCGCCGTTCGGGCCGTATACCGGTGAGACCGTCAGCTCGACATCGATCACGGACCCGTCCTTGCGGCCCCAGCGCACCGCCAGGCCGGTCACGAATCGTCCGCTGCCTATGCTGGCCCTGACTTCTTCATCGAAGTCCTTGTGATCGCGGGTGGTCAGCAGCCGGTAGCTCTGCCCCACGGCTTCCCGCGCCGTCCAGCCGAACATCCGGGCCGCTCCCGAGTTCCAGCTGGTGATGGTCCCCGTCATGTCCGCGCTGACGATGGCGTCTCCCGAGGATTCAATGACGGCCGAGAACCGGCGCAAGACGGCCTCATTGTGCTTTCTGTCCGTGATGTCCTTCGAAATCGCGACCACGGCCACCGGCACGGTGTGCCGTCCACGGACCGGACTGACCGTGGCATGGACAGGAAACTCCTTCCCGGTTCTGTGGCGGACCCAGAGTTCCCCGGACCAGTCCCCACCGGCGGCGATCCGCTGTGCTATCTCACGGGACACGCTCTCCCCATGGGAACGCTCCGCGCCGACGATCCCAATATCAGCGATTGCTGCTCCCAAAGCCTCGGATGCGCTCAACCCATACAGCAACTCCGAGGCCCGGTTCCAGTACGTGACCCGCCACTGGGCGTCCATCCCGATCACCGATTGCCCGATTTCATCAAGCAACAGCGACTGCATTACCAAGCCTTCATCACGCCTGCCAGCCATCCGTACCCCCCAGTCAGGAAACACCGCTGTTCAAGAATCCGTACGCCAACGCTCCCCGGAACTATTGGTGCCCAGTCCCCGCAGCGGCGTTGTCATGATCGTGTACCCGAACCTAGCACCGTCCAAACCTGCTGGCGGGCAGAACCCCTGTGTCGGCCTTTGCAGCGGCCATTGACTGTGCTTACCACAGGACTAGCATGATGCTCGTCAGGGCATTTCAAGGAGGAGATGTGTGATGTCACGCGCTGAAGTAGAGCAGCTTGACGACCGCGGAATGGCGGCCTGGGACCAGCATGACACGGCGGCGTTCGCCGACCTGCTGGCCGATGATTTTACCTTTTCGGATGTGACGGTCCCCGAGCCTTTCCGCACGCGGGATGAGGTCCGGACCTACATGGACTCATGGTTCACGGCATTCCCGGACATGCGTATTAAGACCACCAGGAGGGTGGTCAGCGATGACGAGGTTGCGGGGGAAGTGGAGTTCACCGGCACAAATACCGGTCCCCTTCGCATGGGAGGCCAGGAGATTCCGGCCACGGGCAAATCGGTGGTTGGATCCGGCACCTATTTCGCCTCGGTCAGGGACGGAAAAATCGCCTCGTTCCGGGCCCATCCGGACGTTGCATCACTGATGGGGCAGTTGGGGTTGATGCCCGGGATGTGACGCTGGATTTTTGTCCCGTTCGCCCGGCGTACTCCTGGTGTGGGTGGACGTGCAGGTGCCCGCGGCTGGGGAATCCTAGGCCTCCCGGTCTTCCCGCTGGAACGCCCGCACGGCTTCGCTCACGGTGGGGTAGAAGTGTTCGGGGGAGAAGCGGGCGGCCATGCCGTACTGCAGCAGCCTGTCCTTGACCGGACCTTTGAGCTCGGCGAACACCAGGTCCACGCCGTGCCGTTCCAGCCATTCGTCCAGCTGCACCAGCTCGTCCAGTGCCGTGGTGTCGATTCCCGTGACGGGCTCTGCCGCCAGCACCACGCGTTCGGTGCCCGGCGGCGCCTGGTCCAGCTTGTTGCGGACGAAGGATCCCAGCAGTGACCCGTTGCCGAAGAACAGCGGCGCGTCGAAGCGCAGGATCAGCAGGCCCGGGACGCGTTCGCCTTCCGGATGGCGGCTTACGTCGTGGTATCCCGGCACCCCGGGGACGTCCACCAGCTCGGCCCGGTAGGGGTCCCAGGCGCGCCGCAGGAAGTCCAGGATTGCCAGGCCCACGGCGACGGCGATGCCCGGAAGGACCCCCAGGATGGCGACCCCCAGGAATGCCGCGAGCATCACCAGGGATTCACTGCGGCTCATGCCGACCAGCCGCCGCACACCGGCGGGGTCGGCTATTGCCGCGGCTGCCGCGATGACGATGGCGGCCAGGGTGGTGGCGGGCAGGAACTCGGTGACGCCGGGGGCGGCGAGCATGAAGCCGAGCACCAGGACGGCACCTGTCACGCCTGTGAGCTGGGATTTCGCGCCGGCCTCCACGGCCACCGGCGTGCGGGAGGTGCTGGCCGAGATCGGGAACCCGCCCAGCAGCCCGCTGGCCGCGTTTGCCGCACCCAAGGCTGCCATTTCATGGTTGCCGGATACCTTCTCATCCTCGGCCGCGGCGAGGGACTGGGACAGGGTTCCGGTATCAACGAAGACGATCAGGGCGATGGCGGCGGCAGCTGGCAGCAGTGCCAGGACGTCGGCCCAGCCGACTCCGCCGAGGGCCGGTGCGGGGAGCCCCTGCGGGAGGGCTCCGGTGACTTTGACGCGTTCCTGGAGTCCCAGCACGGCCACGGCAAGGCAGGAGACCACCACGGCGATGAGCACGCCCGGTACCTTCCACTTCAGCCGGCGGGACACCCAGATGAGCGCCAGCGAGGCCAGGCCAAGCAGCATTGCCGTCATGTTGGTTTCGCCGGCAAGCACCTTCGGCACTGCGGCGAGCAGTTTTTCCCAGGGAGTGCCGTCCTCCACGGAGATTCCCAGGAGGGTGGGAAGCTGGGACATCGCCACCAGCAGGGCGATCCCGTTGAGGTAGCCCAGCCGGATGGGCTTGGACAGCAGTCCCGTGATGATGCCCAGCCTCAGGGCGGAACCGCACAGCAGGATGACGCCGATCAGGATGGCCAGGAGGCCGGCCAGGGCCACGGATTTCTGTTCGTTGTCCGCCGCCAGGGGAACCAGCGCCGCAACGATCATCGGGGCGAGCGCGGAATCCGGCCCCAGCACCAGCACACGCGACGGCCCCACTGCCGCGTACACAATCAGGGGCACTACCGTGGCGTAGAGACCTGTTACCGGCGGAAGACCGGCGGCCTGGGCGTATGCCATGCCCGCGGGGACCAGGATCGCGAAGAGCGCTGCGCCCGCCACCAGGTCGTGGCGCAGCCACTCGATTTTGTAGCCACGCAGGGCTGGCGGGAGCCACCATGCTGGGGTCTCTACGGAGTGGCTCATCTTCAGATGATGGCCCAATATTGCCCCTACCCGCCATCCATAGTCGTCGACGATCGGAGCCGGCTCCAGCCGGGAAGGAGTTTCCCTTGACAGCAATGTGATCCATGCCGCACCATCATTGCATAGTAATTGCGTGCCTGAATAAAAATTTCTGCCCGACAGTGAAGTCGCTAAGACAAGAGGAGACGATGATGACTTCCCACAAGATGATCCGCTCGGGGTGTGCCGTTCTGACGGCCGCCATGATGGCGCTCTCGCTTGCTGCATGCGGGGGCGCCGGTGCTCCCGCCGGGGACCAGAAGAAGGTGATTGGTGTGTCGGTGGCGGACCAGAAGTCACTCTTTTATGTGGCTGAGGTTGCCGGCATCAAGGACGAGGCAAAGAAGCTGGGCTACGAGGTGAACATCACCTCTGCCAACAACGACTCGTCGGCGCAGGTCAAGCAGGTCAATGATCTTTTGACGAAGGAGATCGGTGCCCTGATCTTCACCTCCCAGGACTCAACAGCTGCGGCTGCGGGTGTCCGTGCCGCCAACAAGGCGGACGTCCCCGTGGTCGCGGTGGACCAGCGCCCGGAGTCCGGCCAGGGTGATCTCGCCACCTACATCGCGACTGACAGCGTCAAAGCGGCCTACGAGCTCTGCACGTGGATGTTCGGGCAGATCGGCGGGTCGGGCGAGATAGCCATTCTGCACGGCGTACTCGGATCCACCGCGGAGATCCAGCGGACGGAGGGATGCCAGAAGGCCCTCAAGGAGACGCCAGGCATCAAGGTCGTTGCCGAGGAAACCGCCAACTGGGATGAGACCGAGGCCTACAAGGCCACCCAGAACATTCTCACGGCGCACCCCAACCTTAAGGCGGTGTTCGGCGAGAGCGACGCGATGTCCCTCGGCGCCTCCAAGGCGGCCAAGGCATCCGGCAAGACGATCTTCTCTGTGGGCATCGACGGCTTCCCGACCATGTTCGATGCGGTCGCGAGTGGTCTGACCCAGGCGACTATGGCACAGCAGCCGTACATGATGGGCCAGCTCGCCGTGCGCAACGCCATCGCCCTCATGGAGGGCAAGGGCCAGGACATCCCTAAGGAGCAGTACCAGGACACTGTGCTGATCAACAAGGAAACGGTTGCCAAGCACAAGGTCGAAGACTTCTACGGCCCGGACGCCCAGTCCTTCAAGTGATCCCACGATGACGACTCAACAAGCTTCGGCCGGCCTGGAGGGCACTGGCCTGATGAAGGCATACTCCGGGGTGACGGTCCTGAAATCGGTCGACTTCCGGGTCGAGCCGGGCACCGTTGTGGGGCTCGTAGGCGAAAACGGTGCGGGAAAGTCGACCCTCAGCTCGATCATCACCGGCGTCGTAAAGCCGGACGGCGGCACAATGCGGCTGGACGGGGCGGACTACGCCCCGTCCAACCCCGCCGAAGCACTCCGGCAGGGTGTGGCTCTCATCCACCAGGAAACGCGCCTCATCCAGGACCTCTCGGTCGCTGAAAACATCTTCCTCGGACGGCTTCCGCACCGGCGCGGCCGCGTGGACTGGGAACTCGTCCGCCGCGAGTCGAGGACCGTCCTCGACTCGCTGGGGGTGGAAATCGACGTCCGCCGCCCCGTCCGCGGCCTGTCGATGGCCATGCAGCAGGAGATCGAGATCGCCAAAGCCCTCAGCCGCCGTCCCCGGTACGTCGTGTTCGATGAGCCCTCGGCCTCCCTTGGAGAAACGGAGACAGAACACGTCCTCGAGCGGATCCGCGCGCTGCGGGCCGCCGGCGCCGGCGTCGTCTACATCTCCCACCGCCTCGACGAGGTCCGCGAGGTCGCAGACGAGATCGTGTGCCTGCGTGATGGCTCGCGCGTCCAGTCCTGGAATTCGGGCGACGTGGACAAGGAGAAGATCATCAACGCGATGGTCGGGCGCGAGTTCACGTACGAGCACGTCCCGCCGCAGCCAAGCCGCGATACGACCGTGCTTGAGGTCCGGGGCCTCGGCAGGCGCGGTGCGTTCGCGGACATCGACTTCGAGTTGGCCGCGGGGGAGGTCCTCGGGATTGCCGGCCTCGTCGGCGCGGGGCGGACCGAGGTGGTCCGGGCCATCGCCGGTGTGGACCGTCCCGACTCGGGTGAGGTCATCCTTGAGGGGCGCAAGCTTCCCTGCAGCAGCCCCCAATCAGCGATCCGCGCAGGGATCGTCATGGTCCCGGAGGACCGCAAGGGCCAGGGCCTCAACCTGGACCGCACCGCCGAGGAGAATGTGACACTCCCGTGGGAGCGGGAGCTCGCCCGCAAGGGCATGCTGACACGCAAGTTGGTCCGGAAAGTTGCAGGCGCGCAGGCCCGCCGGCTTGACGTCCGCGGCAACATGGCGCTGCCGGTGAAGTCGATGTCCGGCGGAAACCAGCAGAAGGTCCTCATCGGCAAATGGCTGGTCAAGGATCCGAAGGTCCTGATTATCGACGAACCCACCCGCGGCGTTGATGTCGGCGCCAAGATGGCTATCTACGAGATCATCCGCTCCCTCGCGGCCGAGGGAATGTCCGTCATCGTCGTCTCGTCCGAGCTTGATGAGGTCCTGGGACTCTCGCACCGGGTCCTGGTGATGTCGCGTGGCCGGCAGCGTGGGATTCTCCGCCGGGGAGAAGCTACCCCGGAGACCGTCATGTCGCTGGCCGTGCACTCGTCGGAATCAGCGGCCTCCCCCCTTATTTCCCAGCAGTAGAAAGAGCATCAGCCATGCGAACCACAACGGATCATGCCATTAACCAACGGTCCTCAGGACGCGGCGGCCGGACCCCGGAAGATGCGGGGACTGGCACCTCTCCGGGGCGGGATACGGGCCGTGGCCTGGCCGGGATTGCCGCCAACGTGCTCCGGCGGGTTCCCGGGCCGCTGATTGGCCTCATCGCGGTGATGATCGCGCTTTCCATAATGTCGCCGTACTTCCTGACGTGGCGCAACCTCTCCAACGTGGTCACCCAAAATGCGGACATTGGCATCATGGCCGTGGGTGCGGCCCTGGTCATTCTTATCGGCGGCATTGACCTGTCCGTAGGATCAACTCTGGCTCTGTCGCTCATGACCAGCGCGTGGCTCTACCGCTCCGCCGGCGTTCCCTTCGAACTGTGCGTTGTCCTGGGCCTAACCGTCGGGGCCGCGGTGGGTTTGATCAACGGCGTGCTCTCGACCTACGGCCGCATCCAGCCCTTCGTCGCCACCCTCGCCACCATGTCCGCGGCGGCCGGGCTGGCGCTCTACCTCACCAACGGCAACCCTATCAATGGGTTCCCGGAGTGGTACCTGGCCATCACCAGCAACGATATCCTCGGGATCCCGCTCGAAGGGATCATCATGGTGGCCACGTTCCTTATCGCGGCCTACTGGCTCCGGTTCCGTCCTTCGGGCCGCGCGCTCTACGCCATCGGCGGGAACGCCGAAGTGGCGCGGCTCTCCGGCCTGAACGTGACGCGCATCAAGATCGGCGTGTACGTGGTGGCGGGCTTCCTCGCAGCCCTTGCCGGCGTCATCGTCGGCTCCCGGCTCGACTCTGCACAGCCCACGGCCGGCACAGCCGACCTCCTGAATGTCATAGCCGTCGTCGTGATCGGCGGTGCGAGCCTGTCCGGCGGCTCGGGCGGCATGCTGAACACCTTTATCGGACTCCTCATCATCGGCGTCCTGAACAACGGCATGTCCCTCCTGAATGTCTCCCCGAACCTCCAGCCGGTGGTCATCGGCGTCGCGATCATCGTTGCCGTCCTGACCGACCGCGCCAGCCGTTCCCGCCAAGGCGCCTGAGGGCGCACCACCGTTCCGAGAGGACACCATGCCCACCGACACCTACGTCGTAGAGCCCATCGAAGAACTGCTCACCCAGGCGGATCCCGACCATACGCTCGCCCCCTGCGGGCTCCGGCAGCTCATCATCGGCCCCGGCGCGCTTGGTGCAGTAGCCGACGCGGTCACTCGGCTCCTGCCGGCTCCACAGCCCGGCAGCGTGCCGCCGCGGGTCTCGCTCCTCGTGGACCGTACCCGGATCACACGCTCCGGGGAGGACGTCAAAGACCTCATCCAGGCCCAGCTCGCAGCCAGGTTCAACGTCGTCCGGTCGGTGCTCGATGACGGGCACGCTGAGCTCCACGTCGTCGACAGCGTCCTCGACGAGGCCGCCGGAGTTGTCCTTGGCGCGGATGCCGTCGTCGCTGTTGGCGGCGGCACCATCAGCGACATCGCGAAGGTCGCGGTCCAGCGCGCAGGCGCCGGAGGCAGCACCCCGGTCCTGGTTTCGGTTCAGACCGCCGCCTCCGTCGACGGGTACACCGACGACGTGTCCGTGGTCCTGCGGGACGGGGTGAAACGAACCGTACCCTCATGCTGGCCGGACGCAGTCATCTCCGATACGGACGTCATCGCCGAGGCTCCGGAAGCCATGAACCGTGCCGGCTTCGGCGAGATGACGTCCATGCTGGTTGCCCCGGCGGACTGGCGGCTGGCGTCCCTGGTGGGCGCCGACCAGACGTACAAGCCCAGTGCCGTGCGCCTGCTCGGCATGGTCGGCAAGGACCTGGACAGCTGGAGCGCAGGGGTCCGGGAGGCCGAGGCGGAATCGGTGGGCGCCTTGGCACGCGCCCTTGCACTGCGCGGGATCGTCACCGGTGTCGCCGGGACGACGGCCGTCCTATCCGGCGTCGAGCACCTGATCAGCCACATGCTCGACCAGTACCACGGCGCCCACGACGAACCCATCGGCTTCCACGGTGCCCAGGTGGGGGCCGGGTCCGTCATTGCCGCCAGCGCCTGGGACATGCTTTTCGAGAGGCTGGCCGCCGCACCCGGCAGCCGCCCGCACCTGGCAGCCCTCGATCACGGACCCGCAAGGGAAAGAGTCCTTGCCGCCTTCGAACGGGTCGATCCAAGCCTGCGCGTGGCCGATGAATGCTGGCGCGATTATTCGGCCAAGCTCGACGCTGTCGGAAGGAACCTGGACCGGGTCGAAGCGATGCTCGAGCGCTGGACGGACGTCAGAGGGGAACTTCGGGACCTCGTCCGGCCCGCAGACTCGATCGCCGCTGCGCTCGCGGGCGCCGGCGCCCCAGTCTCACTGTCCGGGCTTGAGCCTTCCGTGAATGCCGAACTGGGACGGTGGGCGGTCGAAAACTGCGCCCTCATGCGGAACCGCTTCACGGTGGTGGACCTGCTCACGCTCCTCGGGTGGTGGGGGACCGCGGACGTGGACGAGGTGCTGGCGCGCGCCGCCCAGGCCGCTGCAGCTGCGGCCCCGGAAAGGAAGTGAAGCCATGCTGCGTGACTATGTGATCGGCGTCGACTGCTCCACAACGGCCGCCAAGGCCGTCGTCTGGAACGCCCGCGGCGAAGCGCTCTCGCAGGCGCGCTGCGCCTTCAGCCTCAGCCAGCCCCGTCCGGGATGGGGGGAACAGAACGCAGAGGACTGGTGGACCGCCTCCGCTGAAGCGATCCGGCGTGCAGCCCAGACCGTGGACACCTCCCGGATCGGCGCCATCTGCATCACCCATCAGCGCGAGAGCTTTGTTTGCCTGGATGATGAGGGCATCCCGCTCCGGCCGGCAATGCTGTGGCTTGACACCCGTGCCACCGAGGAGGTCGCCGCCTTCGGCACGGAGGACGTTCACCGCCTCACCGGCAAGCCCGCCAACCCGACCCCGGCCTGGTACAAGCTCCACTGGCTCCAGGCCCATGAACCGGACACGGTCTCACGCATCGGCAAGGTGGTGGACGTGCACGGGTTCCTGGTCCACCGCCTCACCGGTGCCTGGCTCACTTCCTGGGCTTCGGCGGATCCGCTCGGCCTGGTGGACATGTCCACCTTCGATTACGACGACGGACTGGTCACCGCGGTGGGCCTTGACCGCGGGCAGCTCAGCGAACTCCGGCCACCCGGCAGCCTCCTGGGCAGTCTCACGGACGACGCCGCCGCGCGCCTTGGCCTTCCGTCGGGAGTCGCCGTCGTGGCCGGCGCGGGGGACGGGCAATGCGCACAGCTTGGTGCCGGCGCGACCACCGGCGGCCGGGCCTACCTAAACCTCGGCAGCGGGATCGTGTCCGGAACGTTCTCGGAACACTATTCCTATGCGCGGGAATACAGGACGCTCTCGGCCGCTGTCCCCGGTTCCTACACCCTGGAGACCTTCATCGGCGGGGGCACCATCAACCTGGGCTGGTTCGTCGAGAAATTCTCGGGGATCGACGCCCAAGGCCTCGGACTGGGGCTGAGCCCCGAACAGGTCCTCGAGACCGCGGCCGCGGCTCTCCCCCCGGGTTCGGAGGGCCTGCTGGCCCTGCCGTACTGGACCGGTGCCCTCACTCCGTACTGGGACCATAACGCGCGCGGTGCGCTGCTGGGCCTCACGGGCATTCACGGCAAGGCGCACGTGTACCGGGCACTGCTCGAAGGCCTCGCTTTCGAGCAGCGGCTCCTGACTACGGGGGCGGAGAAGGCCCTGGCAGAGCCCGTGGCCGAAGTGGTCGCCCTGGGCGGCGGCTCCCGCAGCCCGGTATGGTGCCAGATTATCGCCGACGTCATGCAGCGCAGCGTCTCCGTGGTGCGCGACCCGGAGAGCACCTGCCTTGGTGCGGGGATGCTGGCCGCGGCCGCCGCAGGCATCCACGATTCCGTGGCCTCCGCCGCGAAGGCCATGAGCGGAACAGGGCTGTCCTACGAGCCCCGACCCGGCGCGGCCGCAGCGTACGACCGGCTCTACGACGTCTACCGCGATATCTATCCCGCCAACCGGGCTGTTTTCGCCAAACTCGCGGAGGCAACGCGATGACTGCTTCAACAACCCTGACGTCCAGGCCCGTGAGGGCCTATGCCGGCTACCTCTTCGACCTGGACGGCACGATCTATCTGGGCGACGAGCTCCTTCCAGGGGCTGCGGAGCTGGTGCACGGTCTCCGGGAGGCCGGACGCGAAACACTCTTCCTATCCAATAACCCCACCAAGAACCCGCAGATGTACGCGGACAAGCTGACCCGGCTGGGCCTGCCAACCCCGGTTAACCGGATTGTGAACCCGCTGGTCACGATCGCCGCGT
This sequence comes from Arthrobacter sp. AB6, assembly GCF_031844545.1. Classification (NCBI taxonomy): domain Bacteria; kingdom Bacillati; phylum Actinomycetota; class Actinomycetes; order Micrococcales; family Micrococcaceae; genus Arthrobacter; species Arthrobacter sp. AB6. The sequence continues at coordinate 119,181 of NZ_JAUZVL010000010.1, read as the reverse complement.
GGCTGCGCAAGGAAGCCCCGGGGGCCGGGGTGTTCGTCATTGGCGAAGAGCCGCTCCAACAGGCCATCCGCTCGGCCGGCTTCCGGTTGACCGAGGATCCCCGGGACATTGACGTCGTCGTCGCGAGCTATGACCGCGGCTTCGACTACCGCAAGCTCCAGATCGCCTTTGACGCACTCTGGCAGCACCGGCGGGCCCGCCTGGTGGCGACGAACCCCGATGCCTACTGTCCCATGCCGATGGGCAGGGGGGAGCCGGATGCTGCGGCGGTGATCGCCGCGGTCGAGGCATGCACGGGAGTGCGCTGCGAGGCCAATGTGGGAAAGCCGGCCGGCGTCATGCTGCAGACAGCGCTGGACGTCCTGGGGCTTTCCGGATCGGACTGCGTCATGGTGGGGGACCGGCTGCAGACGGACATCGCCATGGCGGTAGACGCCGGGATGGATTCGGCCCTCGTCCTCACGGGCGAGGCCACCGTGGAGATGGCAGGGCTGCTGCCCCCTGAGCGGCAGCCGACCCTGGTGCTGCCGCGCATCGATGCACTCCTGGAGCCCTTCCGGGACTCCTGACCAGGCGCGCACGCTTGTGGCCGATCAGGCTCTTGCCAGTTCGGCTACCCACAAATAGAATTAGAATTCATACCTTGAATATTTACTCAGAGAGGAGCCGTGATGGATCTTTCATCGCAGAATTTGCTGGAGATGCAGCGGCGCATGCTGCGCATCCGCCGTTTCGACGAGCGGGCATCCCGGATGGTCAAGCGCGGCCAGATCCCGGGAACCGTGCACACCAGCATCGGGCAGGAGGCCCAGGTTGTCGGTGCCTGCATGGCCCTCGGGGACGGGGACTACATGTCCGGCAACCACCGCAGCCACGGACACCCGATCGGTAAGGGCTCCCCCCTGGGGCCGCTCATGGCCGAGCTCGTGGGCAAGGCAACGGGCGTCTGCCAGGGCAAGGGCGGGTCGCTGCACCTGGCCGACTTCGCCGTCGGGAGCCTGGGGGAGTCCGGCATCGTCGGCTCGTCGATTCCGATCGCCACCGGTGCTGCGCTCTCGAGCAAGGTGCTGGGCAACGGCAAAGTGTCCCTGGCGTTCTTCGGCGACGGCGCAGCGAACCAGGGGTGCCTGTATGAGGCCATGAACATCTCCGGCGTGTGGAACCTGCCGGTGGTCTTCCTGTGCGAAAACAACCAGTACGCGCTGTCCACCCCGGCCCACACGGTGACGTCCGGGGTGATTGCGGACCGTGCGGCCGGCTTCGGGATGCCCGGTGTCCGGGTGGAGGACGGCCAGGACGTGCTCGCGGTATTCGAAGCGGTCACTACCGCCGTCGAACGCGCCCGACGGGGAGAGGGTCCCTCCCTTGTGGAAGTGGTCACGTACCGGTTCAACGAGCACTCCGAGGGGCTGCGCCTGGGCACCGACTACCGCAATGCGGAAGAAAAGGCGGCCTGGGTCGAGCGCGACCCGATCGTCCTGTTCCGCCGGCACCTCGAGCGGGAAGGGATTGCCACCGCCGAGGAACTCGACGCCCTGGAGGCCGAAGTCCTCGCCGAGGTCGATGAAGCCGTGCGGTTCACCGACGAGAGCCCCTACCCCGACCCCAGCGTCGCCTTCAAAGACCTCTACACCGAGCCGATCGGAGCAATCGCATGACTGTCATGAGCTACCTTGGCGCCATCGGCGCCGCCCAGCGCGAGGCCATGGAGGCCGACGAGCGGGTCGTCATCATTGGCGAGGACGTCGAAGCCAACGTCTACGGCACCACCGGCGCCGGCAAGTCCCGCAAGGACAAAGGCGACTTCCTGGAGATGTTCGGCGCCAACCGCATCCGCAACACCCCGATCTCCGAGGAAGTCATCGTTGGGGCCGCGATCGGCGCCGCGATGACCGGCCTGCGCCCGATCGTCGACCTGTCCTACTCGAGCTTCCTCTACATGGCGATGGACCAGTTCGTGAACCAGGCCGCCAAGAACCGCTACATGTTCGGCGGCCAGGCGTCCATCCCCGTGGTGTTCCGCTCAGCGATGTTCTACGGGCTGAACACCGGCGCGCACCACTCCGACCGGCCGTACCCGATGTTCATGAACGTCCCCGGGCTGAAGATCATCGTCCCGTCCAACCCGTACGACGCGAAGGGCCTGCTCCGCAGCGCGGTGGATTCCGATGACCCCGTCCTGACCTTCGAAGCCTGCATGCTGTGGGGCAGCAAGGGCGAAGTCCCGGAAGAGGAATACAAGATCCCGTTCGGCCAGGCCAACGTTGCCCGGACCGGCGACGACGTCACCGTCGTCGCGATCTCCAGCGCCGTCCCGGAAGCCCTCGCCGCTGCGGAAACCCTCGCTGGAGAGGGCGTATCGGTCGAAGTGATCGACCCGCGAACCCTCGTCCCGTTCGACACCGAGGCAGTCATCCGCTCCGTCCAGCGCACCGGCCGGCTGGTCATCGCCGACCCGGCCCACCGGACGTGCTCCGCCGCGGCGGAGATCTCGGCCATCGTGGCCGAGGAGGCCTTCGAGTCCCTCAGGGCCCCGATCGTCCGGGTGACCACCCCTGATACCCAGATCCCGTTCAGTCCCGCCCTCGAGAAACAGCTCTACCCGAACCGGACAAAGATCGAGGACGCCGTCCGCCGCATCACCGGCTTGATGGCGAACACCTTGAACAGCGAACTCACATCGCCCGCACCGCGCATGTGACACCCCCTAAAGAACAACCAAAACAAGGAGAAAGAACATGGCAAAAGTTGAGGTCCTGCTGCCCCAGTGGGGCATGGGCATGAGCGAAGGCACCATCGCCACCTGGCTCAAGAACGTCGGCGACACCGTCACCGAGGACGAGCCGCTGGCGGAGGTCGAAGCTGAAAAGGTCGAGGAGACCCTCGAGTCCCCCGCCTCCGGCGTCCTGGCCGAAATCGTCGTCCCCGAAGGCGAAACGGTCGACGTCCGCAGCGTGATCGCCTACATCGAGACGGCCTGACGGTCCAGGGCAGGAAAGGGAGCCGGTTATGCCACAGGTCGATCCACGCCAGATCGTTAAGGACGCGTCCGAGGGCGCGTACGCCGTCGGGGCGTTCAATATGCACAACGAGGAGACTACTGAAGCGCTCGTCAGGGCTGCCGAACGTGCCAAGTCTCCGGTGTTCCTCCAGGTGGGCCGGGCGATCGTGCCCCACATGGGGCTCAAGAAGGCCTACGAGATGACGCGCCGCATCGCCGAGGAATCCGAGGCCGAATACGTGATCCACCTGGACCACGGGCCGTGGGAGGAAGTCTTCGAGGCCATCAAGCTTGGGTTCACGTCCATCATGTACGACGGCGCCCACCTTCCGTTCGAGGAGAACATCCGCACCACCCGGAAAGTCGTCGAGGTGGCGCACTCCTTCGGCATCCCCGTGGAGGCCGAGCTGGGCAAGATCCCCGACGCCGACCAGCAAGTAGACTGGCAGGCCTACTACACCAACGTTGCCGAAGCGGAGCGTTTCGTCGCCGAGACGGGAGTCGATTTCCTCGCGATTTCCGTGGGCATCGTCCACGGTGTCCCCCTGGCGACGTCGCAGCCGCTGGACATCCAGAGGGTCAAGGAAATCGAGGCCGCCGTGAACATCCCGCTGGTCCTCCATGGCGCCTCCGGTGTCCCGGATGACGAGATCCGCGCTGCCATGGCTGCCGGAGTGCACAAGTTCAATGCGGATACGGACCTTCGCCTCGCGTTCCGTTCGGGCATCGAGGCCGTCTGGTCCCAAGGTGACCGCCAGTTGGAAGACGCGATGGCTGAGGGCCGCGAGAGGATGATCCAGGCGACCATCGAGAAGATGGAGCTGTACGGATGCGCCGGCAAGGCCCGGGGCCTGGTCCAGGCACAGCGGTGACGGCGGTCGAGGAAGAGGGCAGGACTGTCGTCCCGCTCAAGGGAATCAGGCGGACTGCCGCGCGGCGCATGGTGGCCGCGTGGGAGGCGCCCGCCTTCCACCTTGCCGTTGAGGCGGACATGGGGGCTGCGCTCCGCGTGAAGGAGCGCAGCCCCGGTGCCACGGTCACGGATGCCATCCTTGCCGCCTGCGCGGCCGCGCTGCGGGAGCACCCGGCCCTGAACGCGCACTACGCCGACGAGACCGTCACCCGGTTCGAGCGCGTCAACGTCGGCATGGCCGTCGATACTCCGGCAGGGCTGGTGGTTCCGGTCATCAAGGACGCTGCGTCGCTTGACCTGGCGGGTATGGCGGATGCGCGCCGGGACATCGTCCAGCGCGCCCGCGAGGGCAAGCTCACCATGGACGACGTGACGGACGGTACCTTTACCGTCTCCAACCTGGGCATGATGGGGATCGACGGGTTCGATGCCATCCTCAACGTCCCGCAGGTTGCCATCCTCGCCGTCGGCGCCACGCGCCAGCAGTTCGTGCCGACCGACGACGGGCAGGGTGCGTGGAGGCCCCGTGCGAGGCTTACCCTCACCTGCGACCACCGGGCCATTGACGGCGCCACCGGCGCCCGGTTCCTGGCCGCAATACGCGAAAACCTCGAATCAAGCTGACTGGAAGCACCCGCGGCAAAGGAGGCCGGACAACCGCAAGGTTGTCCGGCCTCCTTTTTGTGTGCTGACGGCGGGTCCCGTGGATACCGAGGACATGTCACCTGCGGAGTAGCAGCTGTTGACCGCGGTGCGGGCCCGCTATCTGTTCCGGTAGGGCAGTTGCCTGTTCGCGCCCACTTACGGGCGCCGACGCACGTTTGTTGGAGTGGCACCGTGGGTATGCGCCGTATCCCGTCTGCCCTGGACCGCATTTCCGGCGCCGCCTGACGGACAGCAGGCTAACGCGACGAACAGGGGACGACGCCGGGCAGCGGCTGCGTCGGGTGGCCGCAGCCGGGGCCTCAGCTCCGGGATGGGTCAGCCTTAGCGGGACAGGCCCAGGGGCCCTGGACACGCAGGAAACCCCCGGCCTTTATGCCGGGGGTTTCCTTGGTTTCAGTGGACGGGTGCCCGTTTATTTCAGACGGGACACAACCTCCTTGACGAGGGGCCATACGCGGGTGACCGAAGTATGGTTCACCGTCTCCTTGGGCGAGTGGAGATCGTGCAGTTCAGTGCCGATCGAGATGATATCCAGTCCGGGGATTTTCTGGCTGAACATACCCAGTTCCAGGCTGCACTGGGAGACGTGGACGTCTGCTTCCTGGCCCATGACATCGCGGAAAGCTTCCCGTGCCACTTTCAGCAGCGGCGAGTCCGGCCGGTAGGGGAATTCGGCCGCGTCCAGCCCGTACTCCTCCACGGTGACCCCGCCGCCTGCGAGTGCGGCGAGCGCCCGGACCCGGTCAAGGATCTCGTGCTTGCGGGAAGTCACCGCGGCGGTGATGGTGGACATGAGCCTGGCGCCGTTGGCCGTGGTGCGCACGGTGCCCAGGTTATTGGAGCTCTCCACGATCCCCGGAACGGTGAGGCTCCAGCTGAGGACGCCGTTCGGGATGAGTGCAGTCAGGCGGGCGAAGCGTGCCGCGGCCGCGGCGGAGAAGACCCGGTCCGGAGTCTCGGCAGGTGCCAGTTCGAGGCGCAGGCCGGGGTCAGCCTGGCGGTATTCGTTCTGCAGCACATCCTCAAGCTCCAGAATGACCTTGCGCACGCCGTCCGCGTCCTCGGGCCGCACGAGAAGGGTGCTCTGGGCGTCCGCCGGGATGGCGTTGTTCTGGGCACCGCCGTGGGGGTCGGAGATCCGCACGTCGTACTGCGCAAGTACGGTGTTGAGTGCCCGGGCGAGGACCAGGACGGCGTTGGCGCGCTCAAGATGGATATCGAACTCGCAATGTCCGCCGGACAAGCCGCGGACCTTGAGCTGCAGCGCATCCAAATGCGTGGCGGGAGCGGGCTCCCACTCGGCAGGAATGTCCACGGTGAAGGTTATGTCGCCGCTGCAGCCGGCGAGGATCTCCTTGTCGGTGATCCAGTTGAAGTCGATCATGCGCTTGCCGGACAACTTGGAGGTGTCGAATCCGGCGGCCCCCACCTTTCCCTTTTCCTCCATGGCGGTCAGGACCGCTTCAAGCGGAGGATGCGGGATGTCCGTGGAGTCGAGGAGGGCCAGGATGTAGGAGACGCCGATGCCGTTGTCGGCGCCCAGGGAGGTGCCGTTCGCCGTGACGAAGTCGCCCTCGATGAGGAGTTCAATCGGGTCGTGTTCGAAGTCGTGGACCACTCCGTCCTCTTTCTCGCACACCATGTCCAGATGCCCGTGGAGGATGAGGGGCGGCGCGTCCTCAAGTCCGAGCTGGCCCGGTTTCCGGACCAGGACGCAGTGCAGGTCGTCCTGGGTGGCTTCCAGCCCGCGGGCCTGGGCGAAGTTGACCACCCAGTCGGCAGCTTCCTTCTCATTGCCGGAGCCGCGGGGGATGCCGGCAAGGGTCTCGAAGAAGGAGAACACCTCTTGCGGCTGGAGTGATTTGAGAACTGACATGGGGTGCCTTTCGGAAAGAGGAGGAAGGCCTCGCGGTGGTTCGGAGGACAAGGACATGGAGTGTTCGGAGGTCCGGCGGTTACTTGACCACTTCAGTGTGGCCCCGGCCCATGGTGAGCGCCACGGCGGCGATAATCACCAGGCCATAGACCAGGCTCTGCGCCTGGGGTGTCACGCCCACGGCAGCCGCGCCGATAGGCACGAGCGCGACCGTGAGGGCGCCAAAAACGATGTTGATCGGGTTGGTGGTGCCGCCGGTGATGGCTGTCCCGCCAACGATGGCGGCCGCGATACCCGGCAGCAGCAGGTCGCTTCCCAGGCCGAAGGACGAGGCCGCCCCGGCCTGTGCAATGACGAGGATGCCGGCGAGGCCAGCCAGAAGACCGGAGAGAGCGAAGGCCAGCACTTTGAACCAGCGGGTCCGCAGGCCCGAGAACAAAGCGCCCTTCTCGTTGAGTCCCACGGCTGTCATGCCTTCACCGGCCCGGGTAAACCGGAGGAAGGCCCACAGGCCCACTGCCATTAGCACACCGACCCAGAAGGCCAGCGGCAGGCCGGCAAACGCGGTCCCAAACAGGGGAGCGAGGAGCTGGCTGTTCGCCGTTGCATACACGGTGGTCGCATTGCTGATCACCAGTGAAGCTGCCTGCAGGATGCCGAGCGTGCCGAGCGTCAGGGCGAAGGACGGGATCTGGCCGAACGCAACCAGGAAACCGTTGGCGGCCCCAATAAGGGTCACGACGCCGAGGGTGACGACGGGTGCGGCGGGACCGAGGGGCCCAAGGGTCTGGGCGAGGATGATCGCCGCGAAGATCACGATCGCTGCATTCGACAGGTCGATGGAACCCACATGGAGCACCATCGCCTGCCCCAACGCAACCAGGAGGATGGTCGCGGCCTGGACGGCAAGGATTGCCATGCCGCCGCCGGTCAGGAATGCCGGCCGGAGGATGGCCACGAGGGCGAACAGGGCAAGGAACACCGCGAAGGGCCCGGCGGTGAACCACAGATTCCGTCGCGGGCGGCGTGCGGACTTCGCCTTGCCGTCGGCGGCGGCCGGCGCTGTGGCCGGATGCTCGAGAAGGGCTTTCTTTGACATGGGATTCACACCATCTTTTCAAGCAGGTCGAGGGAAGTCGGGCTGGCCACGGAGAGGTCGAAGCGGGCGGTGATTTCGCCGTCGCGCATCACGATGATCTCGTCCGCCATCTCGAGGGCCTCCTCGAGCGTGTCGGGCAGCAGGATCACGGCGGCGCCGTCCTCCTGGGCGGCACGGATCTGGTCGTTCACCGTTTGCGAAGCTCCCGGGTCTAGGCCGCGGAGCGGGTGGTCAAGGATCAGGACGCTAAGCTCCTCAGCGCGCAGCCACTTGGCCATGACCACCTTTTGCTGGTTGCCGCCGGAGAAGCGGCCAAGGGGCAGGCGGGGGTCGCGGGGCCGGATGTCGAGGCGCTCGAACCATTCCTCGGCGGCCTTCATACGGGCCTTGCGCCGCAGGAACGGGCCCCTGGCTGCTTCGCGCGGATGGACCAGGGTGAGGTTTTCGGCCGCGCTCAGGCCGCCGACCATGCCCTCGACTTTCCGTTCGGAGGGGATGTAGGCCAGTCCGTTCCGTACGGCGCGGCGCATCGACCACCCCTGGACGGCTCCGCCGGCAACCTCGAGGGTGCCGGAGTCGAACGGCTCGGCTCCGAAGAGGGCCCGGCAGACGGATTCGCGCCCGGAGCCCATGGCGCCCACGATGGCCAGGGACCGCCCGGGAGAGACGGCGAACGAAACGTCCTTGAATTGCCCCTTCCGGCTCAGGCCCTTGGCCTCGATGGCCGCGACGGCGCCCGCGGCGTTGCCGCCCTTGCGCACCCGCGCCCGTGATTCCTGTCCGATCATGAGGCGGAAGAGGTCATCTTCGCTGACTTCCTCCCGCCGCACGTCTGCCACGACTTCGCCGTGCCGCATCACCACTACGCGGTCGCAGATCCGGAGGACTTCGTCGAGCCGGTGGGAGACGAACAGCACCGAACCGATTTCCCGCAGTGAGCGGATCTCGCGCTCAAGGATCGCCGTTTCGTTGCGCTCCAGCACTGAGGTGGGCTCGTCGAGGATCACCAGCGGTGCTGCGTGGATGGCCTCATCCACTCGCAGTGCCCGGGCGATTTCGACCATCTGGCGGTCCACGAAGGAGAGGTCGCTGACCGTGGTGCGAGGGTCGATGGTGGAGCCAACGCGGGCGAGGATGGCGGCTGCCTCCGCATTGAGGCGCTTCCAGCGGTAGAACCCGTAACTGGTGGCCGCATCCTTGGAGGACAGGGCATTCATCGCGATGTTTTCAGCGACGGACAGGTTGGACAGGAGCGACTGCTCCTGGTGCACGACGCCGATGCCCGCGGCAACGGCGTCCTGCGGCCTGCGGAACTTGACCGGCCGGCCGTCTGCCTCGATGACTCCCGAATCGGGCTGGTGCAGCCCGGTCAGGATCTTCAGCAGGGTGGATTTGCCGGCGCCGTTTTCGCCGATCAGCCCGACCACTTCATGGCGCGGGATCTCGAGGGAGACATTCTTGACCGCGTGGGTCGCGCCGAAGGATTTCGAAATGTCGGTCAGCTTGAGTGCCGGGGTTTCGACGCCGGTGCGGGGCGCCAGGGAAGCGTTGGTCATTTTACGATCCTCAGTCTGCTGCGGTGCGGCCAGGTAGCCACGAGGACGGCCGCGATCAGGACGGTTCCGGAGACGGCGGATTGGATGTTCGGGCTGACCCCGCTGAGGATGAGCCCGTTGTTGAGGACGGTCAGCATGAGCACACCGATCGCGGTGCGGAGGATGCCGCCTTTACCGCCTCCCAGGGACGTGCCGCCGATCACCACGGCCGCGATGGTCAGGAAGAGCGTCCCCACGCCCACGGTGGCCGATCCTGCGCCGAGTTTGAGGGCTGCCAACACGCCGGCGGCGGCGCTGCAGGCGCCGGCGACAACGAAGACGTAGAGCTTGTACCTGAGGACCGGAATGCCGTTGCCCTTGGAGATCTCCTCGCTGTCGCCGATTGCGTAGGCGAAGCGGCCCAGCCGCGTGAAACGGGCCACGAACATCCCCGCCAGGACGAAGGCGGCGGCGAGCAGGAATGAGTTGGGCAACCCGAAGGTCAGGGTGGACGGCCAGCCCTTGATGCCGCCGTCGGGCAGGAAGGGAATGGACTCGTCACCGAAGAGCACAGTGGCGATTCCAAGGCCCACGAACCAGACGCCCAGCGTGACGATGAATGAGGGAACCTTGAGGCGCGTGTGCACCAGGCCGCTCAGGAGGCCGAGGCCCACGCCTACGGCGAGCGCCGCAACAATGGCCCAGGGCCCCAGGTCTGCGCTTCCGCGGCTGTTGGCCGTCATCAGGACGAAGGTCATGCCTGCGGCGCCCATCACGCCCTCTACGGAGAGGTCAATTGAACCGGTCAGGATGACCAGGGTGGCGCCGACGCCGATGATCAGCGGAAGGGACGCGTGGTCCAGGATGGTCCGCAGGTTCTCCGGCGTCAGGAACGTCGCGGGGTTCAGCGCCGCGAAAACGGCGATCAGTCCGACCAGGGCAAGCACTTCGCCGAGGTTTTTGGCCTCGAACCGGCGGCCTGCCCGGAGGGGTGGCTGTGATGGGGCGGGCGCCTCGAGGAGGCCGGTCCCGGTGTCCTTTTGTGTCATTACTTTCACCTGTCGTGGTTGCTCCGGATGGGGCGGCTCCGGACCCGTCTGCGCGGTGTCCGGAGCCGCCGTTTGCGGTCCGTTAGGGCAGCTTCTCCGGGCCTCCGGAGACCAGCGGCACGGGCTCGGTGTCCCAGGGGCCGTTTTCGATCAGATCGTCCATCCAGCCGTCGATATCGCCGTCGTACTTGGTGAATTCGGCGTGGTTGTCCGGGGTGACGCAGCTCAGCTTGAACAGGCTGTTGCGCTTCTCCTTGGGCAATTCCGATGGCTTGATCTCACCGGTGGCTGCGAGGTAGGAGGTGTAGAGCCCGATCGCGGCGGCCATGAATCCGCGGTGGAAGGTCTCGCCGGCGATGGCGCCGTTGCCCATGTTCTCCTTCATCATGTCGACGACCGGCGGGTAGAGACCGTCCGAGGCGAACTTGACGTCGTTGATGCGGCCCGCGTCCTTCACGGCCTGCACGGCGCCGATGATCATGCCGTCGTCGGCAGCCCAGATGCCGTCAACCTGGTCGCCGTACTTGGCGAGGAGGTTCTGGGTCTCCTTCAGGCCGAGCTGGGGGTCCCAGTTGGCCGGGCGGGTGTCGAGGAGCTTCACGTCAGGGTAGGCCTTGAGTGCATCCTGCAGGCCGGCGACGCGGGTCTGGCTGGTGGTGCTGTCCAGCACGCCGGCGAGGGCCACGATGTTGCCCTTGCCGCCGATGCTGTCCGCGAGTGCCTTGGCGGTGCACTGGCCGCTCTCGACGCCGGAGTGCTTCTGGAAGGCCACGAAGTTGTCGCCCTGGTCCCACGGCTCGAAGTTGTCCGGCTTGTTCCACCAGACAGTTGCGTAGCCGCCGGCGGCCTTGACGGCGTTGATGATGGGGGGAGCATCCGAGCTGGCGACGGTGTTGACCATCAGTGCCACCTTCTTGCCCTGGGCAAGGATGGCCTGGATCTTGGAGATTTCGGTCTGCGAGCTGCCCTCGGAGTCGACGATCTCGAGGGGCACATCAAGCTTCTTGGACAGGGCCTTGGCGCCCTCGATCATGGAGGCCATGTAGGGGTTGGTCGTGTTGATGACCGACGCGACCAGCACGATGTCCTTCTTGTCGATCGGCTGCTGGGTGCCGGCCGTGGTTGAAGAGCAGGCCGTGGTGGCCAACAGGCCGGCCACCAGCCCGAACGCCGCAATGCGGCGCCCAATGGATTTCCTGAGGTGCATCAAAGACTCCTTTGTGAGAGACGACCCGAAGTGCAACTGAAGATAAATATTCAGCTACTGCATTTGCATGCTAACGAGTGTGCGTTACCTCACAAGCGCCTGTCAAGGGGTTGCCGAACACTGGTGCCCGCGAGGGTTAAACAACTGTGGGGAGCCTGCCAAGCAGGCTCCCCACAGTTGCACGCCGACCTAGCGGAGCGTCCTGAAGAAGGTCCGGACGTCGTCCACGTAGGTGTCCGGCACCTCGAGCGGGGCGAAGTGGCCGCCGTCGTCGTGCACGCGGTACTGCTGGACGTTAAAGTACTTCTCGGTCCAGCTCCGTGGCGGCTTGTAGATTTCGCCCGGGTAGATGCCGATGGCGGTCGGCGCCCCTACTACCGGGAACCTGTCGTGGGAGGGCTTCCAGGGGTTGCCGCGGCACTCCCAGTAGTAGCGCGAGGAGGTGCCGCCGGTGTTGGTGAGGAAGTACACGGCGGCGGTGGTGACCAGATCCTCCTTGGGCCACACGCGCTCAAAGGCTTCGGTGCCCTGGCCGCGCTCCTCGAGGCCCCAGAAGTAACGCTTCTCCGTGATCCAGGCCAGCTGGGCTGCGGGGGAGTCGGCCACGAGGGCTGCAAGCGTCTGGGGCTTCGTCAACTGGATTTCGCCGTAGCCGCTCTCCTTCTGGACGAAGAGCTTGCCGCGTTCGAACCAGCCCTTCTCATCCGCGTCGTTGTACTCGCTCTCGTCCGGGAGTCCGAGGAAGGGGTCGTACTTCACGCCCGGAGGGGCGTCGGGATGTTCGGCGAGATAGTGGCTCATCTGGGCCGGGAAGTGCGTGTAGACGCCGTAGACGTCCTGCTCATATTTGTGGCCGTGCTGCTGGGCGATGAGGGCGCCCCAGTCGCCGCCGGCCGTTGCGTATTTCTCATAGCCGAGGACGTCCTTCATGAGGGCATTCTCCAGGTCCGCGGTCCGCCACCAGTTCCAGCCCGGTTCGGTCAGGGGCGAGGAGAAGCCATAACCCGGGAGCGAGATGAGGACGACGTCGAAGGCGTCCGCCGGGTCGCCTCCGAAGCTCGCCGGGTCGGAGAGCGGTCCGATGACCTTACGGAGGTCCCAAAAAGTCCAGGGCCAGCCGTGGTGGATGAGCAGCGGCATGGGGTTCGGCCCCTTGCCCTTGACGTGGATGAAGTGGAGCGGAACGCCCATGAGTTCCGTTTTGAAGTGCGGCAGTTCGTTCATGCGCCGCTCGACGTCCCGCCAGTCGTATTCGTGGATCCAGTAATCGACGAGCTGCTTGTGGTAGTCGGTGTTGTATCCGTACCGCCAGTCGTCATTGGCGAAGTCCACGGGATATCGGGTGCGGCGGAGCCGCTCGTCCATATCCTTGAGGTCCTCATCCGGGATCGAGATGGTGAAGGGGGTGACCCCGCCTTCGTTGTGCGCAGCCATTGCGCCTCCTCGTGAAAAATAGATGGTTGGGTTTGACGTGCTCAGGTGATGTTGTAGAGGGCCCGCGCTTCTTCATAGGTTGCGATGGGCCGGCCCACCTCCCGCGCGATCTCCTGGGCCTGCTGGAGGAGCTCGAGGTTGGTGGGGTTGCGGGCCGGATCGTAAAAGAGCTCCAAGCCGGTCTTGATGTGGCCGCCGAGCTCGATGGCCCGGCGGAGGATGGCGGTGTCATCGAGGGCGCCCTGTCCCCAGATCGAGATGTACCAGGGGTGCTTGACCTTGGCTTCCTCAATCATCGTGAGGTAGTAGTAAAGGCTCTCAAGGCTCGGTTTCATGCCGTTGGTGCCGATCGGTTCCATGGCGGTGAGACCGTAGTCTCCGATGAGGTAGAAGTCCCACATGGAGCCCTGCGTCGACAGGCCCCGGTTGACGTAGTGCATGGCGTGGCGCAGGTGGCCTGGCTCGTACACGCCGAACACCATGGCCAGGTCCCGTTCGCGGAACATTTTGACCTGGCTTGCCACGCGCTGGTAGTTGAATCCGAACTCCGGTCCGGAGAGGTAGCCTTCCTCGTCTTCCTCGACGGCGAAAAGCGTCAGGCCGGTGTCCACGCAGCCGATGCGTACGTTGCCGCCCTCGTACAGGTGCGGCACGTGCTCGAGCCCGTTTTCGTGGGGCAGCAGCCGGAGGTTGTTGCAGGTGGTGGGGTACCACGTGATGTCCGGGTGCTTCTCGAGGACCCGGTCCCAGGTGCGCATGTAGTCTTTGTAGGCGTTCTCCCCGAGCAGGTCGAAGCTGGTGTTGTGCGCATGGATCGCCCCGGCGCCTGCCTCCCAGCACCTGATCGCGTCTTCCGCGATTTCCTCGTAGGTGATGGGTGTGTTCGGGTTCATCTCCTTGGTGCGGATGCCGTTGATGTGGGACTCGATAACGACCGGGTAGTCCCAGTTCGGTTTCATGTCGGCGTATTTGTCGAGGGCGGTGGACACGGTACCTCCTGCAGGTGGCGTGGCGCCGATTCACGCTAGTCAGCCGCAGGGGTGTGAATCGATATGCGCACTTCTAATGAATATGCAATCGATCATGGGACGTACGTCACACCGTTGTCAATAGGTGCCCGGTATCGCGGGCGGTTTTAGGCTTTCGAGGCGGCCGTCCGCCGCCGCGGGGTTGACTGCGCGGGCTTTAGGTCCGCGGCCGCCTTGCGGTCCGCCGAAGCCGTGTCGACAAGGAAGCGCGCGGTGGCCGCGTCCGTGACCAGCGTGTCCACCCACCCGCCGGCCGCTGCTGCCCTGATGGCCCGGTGCTTTCGGGCGCCGCCGGCTACCGCCCACCGGTGCCGGGCGTTGCGAAGCTGCTCCCGGGTGATGCCGACCACCAGGTCCTCGAGTTCCGAGTCGATCGGGTTCCCGTCGGCGTCGAGGAAGTGCAGGCAGACTTCCCCAACCGCCCCGAGTGCACGCACACGGGCGAACTGCTCGTCCGTGAAGAAATTGTCCCCCGGGCGCAGGTCCGGATCGATCTCGTCAGCGCCGATGCCCACCAGTGCCAGATCCACCGAGTCGAGCATCTGCAGTGCTTCCCGGGCATGCGGATCGCCGCTCAGCAGGAGTTCCTTCATCTCCGGGCTTGCTGCCACGCCGGGCGTCCGGAGGAAAACGGGCTGCGCCCCGGTGAGGGCGGCGAACTGCTGGGTGGACCGTGCCGTGGCGTGCTGCAGCGAGGGCGGGCCGAGGTCGCCCAGCGTTTCGACGACGTGCTTGCACCGGGTGCGCATGGGCAGCATGGTGTCGATCATCATCCGCATCGTCTTGCTCCAGGAGGTCAACGCGATCGTGCTCACCTCGAAGGCCACGTCCTGCAAAAGGGAGGCCATCGTGTGCGCCAGGTCCTTGCCCAGCTCCTGCTCGTTGTCGCTGACCGCGTCGATGATGTGGACCTCGCTGAGTCCGTACAGCGCCTCCACGCGTTCCTCAAGCTCCGCATGGATATGCGGGGGAACAGCCACCACGGTCCGCACGATCGACGCGTCCTCGGCCTGGGCCAGCAGCCTCGACACCCGGGATTGCGAAATCTGCAGACGTTTGGCGATATCCGTCTGGCGCATCTCGTGGGTATGGTAAAGGCGCGCAACCTTGATCATCAGTCGCTGCGCGTCGATGTCATTCATTGGACTCCTTCTTTTGCTCCGCCCATCTTATGGCCCCCTTGACACGTGACTTGGGGCACATGACACTTGTAAATGGAAATGCAGCTTGCAAATATTTATTCTATTGCTTATGGGGCTGGAAGGGAAGCGCTATGGAGGAGTTCAGCACTCCGTTCGACGTCGTCGTCGTAGGGGCAGGGATTAACGGCCTGGGAATCGCACGGGATGCAGCGCTCAGGGGGCTGCGGGTTGTCTTGCTCGAGCAGGATGACATCTGCAGCGGCGTCTCCGCGTGGTCCGGACGGCTTGTCCACGGAGGACTGCGGTACCTCGAACACCGCGACTTCGCGCTGGTCCGCGAATCGTTGCGTGAGCGCGAGCTCCTCTTCCGGCTTGCGCCCCACCTGGTCAAACCGCTCCGGCTCATCATGCCGCTGAGCTCGCACAGCCGCCGTCCCGCCTGGCTGATCCGGATCGGCATGTTCCTGTATGACGCCTTGTCCTTCGACAAGAAGACGCAGGGGCACGAGGTCCTGAACCGGGACGCGATCCTTCGCCGTTTCCCGGGCATTGAACCCGGCGGCCTCCGCGGGGCAGTGGTCTTCACGGACGGACAGGTTGAGTATGCGGAGCGGCTCTGCACCGAGGTGGCCCTTGCGGCAGCCGGAGCCGGCGCCGTGATCCGGACCAAGGCGCGGGTCGAGGAACCTGTCCTGGAAGGCGGACGGGTTGTCGGCGTGCGCTACCGGAACACCCTGACCGATGAAATGCATGAGGTCCGTGCACCGATCGTCCTCAACGTGGCCGGGCCGTGGATTGACCGGATCTTCCGCCGCGGCGCGCCGGACCAGCCGCGCCTGAATGGCGGCACCAAGGGCAGCCACCTGATCGTGGATCCCTTCCCGGGAGCCCCGGACGACGTCGTTTACTACGAGTCCAAGACTGACGGCCGGCTTGTCCTCGTGATCCCGTGGATGGGCCGCTACCTCATCGGAACAACGGACCTCCGGTTCGACGACGATCCCGGCGAGGCCCGTTGCGACGCCGACGAGATGGACTACCTGCTGGGCGAGGTCAATGAACTCATCCCAAGCGCAAACCTCACGCCCGCTGACGTCCTTTTCACCTATTCCGGGGTGCGCCCACTGCCCTACGCACCTGATGTGGAAGAGTGGGAGATCCCCCGGAGCCATGTTCTCCACGACCACGCCCCGGACCTGCCCGGGCTCATCACCGTGGTGGGCGGGAAACTGACCACCTATCGCCAGCTTGCCGAAGACGCGGTGGACGACGTCTTCAAGCGCCTCGGACGCAGGAGCCCGAAGTGCGTGACGGCCAGCCTCCCGCTCCCCGGGGCAGCGGGTGATTTCGGTGCTGCGCGGGCCGCGCTGGGCTGGGAAGGCCTCGACCGGCGGACGATTGAACGGCTGCTGGCCCTGTACGGGACGCGGGCACTGGACGTCATCGCCGAAGCGGACGCCACCGGTGCGGGCCACCCCGTCCTCGATCCCGCAACGGGTGCGCTGGAGGCCGAGATCCTCCTCGCCGTGCGGCGTGAGTTCGCCCAGACGCTCACCGATGTCCTGGCACGCCGGATGCTCCTGGCCTTCGAGCCGGGACATGGCCTCGACGTGGTCGGACGGGCCGCTGCAGTCATGGGTGCCGAATGCGGCTGGGACCAGGCGCGCCAGGCGGCCGAAGTCCGCGGCTACCGCGAATGGCTGGAACGGCTTGCGGTGCCCACCCGCGCCGCGCAGGGCCGGCCCGCAGTGGAGGGCTCCACGCCGTGAGCGCCCGGTACGTCCTGGCACTGGACGAAGGCTCGACGAGCGCACGTGCAGTACTGGTCTCCCTTGACGGAATGATCGTGGCGGAGGCCCGCCACCCGGTGACTCCCCTTTTCCCGAAGCCGCGGTGGGTTGAACTCGACCCCGTCGCGCTGTGGGAGGCCCAGCGGAACAGCATGCAGGCTGTCATGGCCAAGGTGGGCGCCACGACGGACGATCTGGCCGCCGTCGGAATCACTACCCACCGGGAGTCCTGCCTCCTGTGGGACCGCCGGACTGGGAAGCCCGTCCACAACGCGATCATGTGGATGTCCAAGCAGACGGACGGAATCGTCCAGCGCTGGAGTACGGACGGCCTTGACCCGGAGTTCCGGCAGCGGACCGGGCTCTTCAACGATTCCTTCTTCAGCGCGGCCAAACTCGCCTGGGTGCTGGAGAATGTGCCCGGAGCCAGGGAACGCGCCCAGCGCGGGGAGCTTGCCGCCGGCACAGTGGATACGTGGCTGCTGTGGCAGCTGACCGGAGGCCGGTCGCATTTCACGGACCACAGTGAGGCATCCCGGACGGCGCTGTTCTCCCTTGAAACACGCGACTGGGACGAGAAGCTTCTCGAGGCCTGCGGCATCCCTGCCCGCCTGCTGCCCCCCGCCCTGCCGTCCGATTCGCACTTCGGCGACATGCGGCCGGCCGACGTCGGCCTTCCGGGGACGTCCAGCGTGCCCGTCATGGCGATCATGGGTGACCAACAGGCGGGGATGTTCGGCCAGGCATGTTTTGAGGGTGGGTCGGTAAAGAACACCTACGGCACCGCCGGCGTCCTGACAGCCAACAGCGGCCAGGCCCCCGCGATCCTGGACGGCCTCACCGCCAGCGTCGGCTGGACGGCGGGCGGAACAACCGCCTATGAAATCGAAGGCGTTGTGTTCCACTGCGGCCAGACGCTGCAGTGGATGCGGGAGCGCCTGGGGATCCTTTCCGCCGATACCGACCTCGAGGAACTGGGACGGAGGGTGCCGGACACCGGAGGTGTCTACATAGTCCCGGCATTCGCCGGCCTGTGTGCGCCGCACTGGTCCCGGGACAGCAAGGCGAGCATCGTCGGGCTGACACTGGAGAGCAGCGCCGAGCATATTGTCCGGGCCGGCATCGAGGCGATGGCCTACCAGACGCGGGACAACATCGATGTGCTCGTGGCTGGGGGAAACCCGGTTCCCGAGCTTAAGGTCGACGGCGGCGCGGCGCGCAGCAACCTGCTCTGCCAGTTCCAGGCGGACATCCTCGGCGTTCCCGTGCTTCGCCCCACCGAGCTGGAGCGCACGGCGTTGGGGGTAGCCCACCTGGCCGGGATGGGCGCAGGGCTCTGGGGCCGCGACGACCTGGCGACCGGTTGGCATCTCGACCGGGTGTTCGAACCGGCGATGTCCGCGGACCGGCGCGAGGAGCTGTATGCAGGCTGGTGTGACGCCGTGAGGACCGTGACCGGGCGGAATCCGGGTCCCGGAACGCTGTGAACGGCGAGCATCCGCCGTTCGGTTCCGGCTTCATCCGGCTGGTCCGCGATCCGAAACCGCGCTCCGGCCCGGAGGACATGGAGTTCATCGCCGGGCGGCTCCGTGCGCTCTCCTCCGCCTCAGCCGGTGAGCTGAACTTCTCCTTGCCGCTTCCGACGGCGGCCTTCAGCCGCCGGGATTCGCTCCGCCCCGGGTACCCAAAAGCCCGTGACCTCCTGGCAGCGCACGGTTACGAACCGATCATCCGGCCAGTGGGGGGACACCTGGCGCTGTACGGTTTTGGTGACCTGGTGGTCCACCTCTGGGCGCCGCACCCGGACCCGCGGCGCTCGATCAAGGAACGCTTCGAATCCTTCGGCCACCACACCGCCACGGCCCTCCGGGACCTCGGGGCCGATGCGCGCATAGGTGCCGTGCCGGGCGAATACTGCACCGGCGAATTCAGCGTCAACCACGCCGGGCGCGCCAAACTGGCCGGCACCGGGCAGCGCCTGACCAAGGACGGCTATCTGTTTAGCGCCGTCGTCATGGTTGAGGATGCGGGCCCGGCCCGGGCGGCCCTTGAGGAGGCATACGCACTCCTGGGCCTCGACTTCCGCCCCGAATCCGTCGGCTGCGTTGGCGATGCCGTGCAGGGAGCCACCGTGGACGACGTCCGCGAAGCCCTGGCCGGCACGCTGATGCCCCAGCTTCAGCCGGCAGCGCGTGCCGGCTTCACGCCCACGGAGTTCCGTGCCGAGCGTGCCATCGACCCCCATTCGCCTTACACCCTGTCGGGAGCCATCCGTGTCCACTGACCACTCCGTCCGGTCCACTGTCCGGGCCCTTAAAGACCATCCGCGCGCCCGCGTCCTCATCATCGGCGGCGGCATCAACGGCGTCGGCACCTTCCGTGACCTTGCGCTGCAGGGCGTCGAGGTGGCCCTCGTAGAGCGCGGCG
This sequence comes from Arthrobacter sp. AB6, assembly GCF_031844545.1. NCBI lineage: Bacteria > Bacillati > Actinomycetota > Actinomycetes > Micrococcales > Micrococcaceae > Arthrobacter > Arthrobacter sp. AB6. The sequence goes on along the minus strand of NZ_JAUZVL010000010.1, from coordinate 100,014 downwards.
ACTTCTGCCAGGGCGCCTCCGGGGCCTCGTCCCACATGATCCACGGCGGAATCCGTTACCTCGAGAACGGCGAGTTCCGCCTGGTGCACGAATCAGTGGTCGAGCGGAACCGGCTCCTGCGCATCGCACCGCACTACGTCAAGCCGCTGCAGACCACCATCCCGGTGTTCTCGACGTTCTCGGGGCTGCTGAACGCCCCGCTTCGCTTCATCACGCACCGCTCAGGCAAACCGCAGGAACGCGGGGCGCTCCTGGTGAAGGTGGGCCTGAGCCTCTATGACGCGTTCTCCCGGCGCGGCGGGACGGTCCCGCGGCACCGGTTCGTGGGCCGCAAACGCTCCCTGGCGGAGTTACCCGCCCTGCGGCCGGACGTTAAATACACCGCCACGTATTTCGACGCCTCGGTCCATGACCCCGAGCGGCTGACCCTGGACGCGCTCCGGGACGGACTTGAAGCCGGGCCCCACGCACGCGCCGCGAACTACGTGTCGTTCGTCGGAACGCACGACGGCGGCGCCCGCCTCCGCGATGAGCTCACCGGTGCGGAATTCACCTTCGCCGCGGACGTCGTGGTGAACATGACCGGCGCGTGGGTGGACGCGACCAATGGAGCCCTGGGATCGCCGTCGCGCTTCATGGGCGGGACCAAGGGCTCGCACATCGTCTTGGACCACCCCGGGCTGCTGGCCGCCACCGGCGGACGGGAGATCTTCTTCGAGCACAGCGACGGACGGATAGTCCTCATCTACCCCATGGGCGGCCGCGTGCTGGTGGGCACCACAGACGTGGACGCGGGGGAGGACCTCGAGCCCGTCTGCACGGACGCCGAAATCCAGTATTTCTTCGACCTCATCCGCCACGTGTTCCCCACCGTGGCAGTGGATCGGAAGGACATCGTCCATACGTTCTCCGGGGTCCGGCCCCTGCCGCGGCATGACGACACCGCCCCGGGCTTCGTGTCCCGGGACTACCGCATCGAGCGCTCTGTCCTGCCCGGAACCGACCGGCCCGTCCTGAGCATCGTCGGGGGAAAATGGACCACCTTCCGGGCATTGTCCGAGCAGGTGGCCGACGAGGTCATGGGACTGCTCGGGCGGGTGCGCTCCGTGGATACACGGAACCTGCCCGTCGGCGGAGGACGGGCCTATCCCCAGGACGACGCCGGCATCGAGGCCTGGATCGCTGCCCGCACCGGACCTCGGATCAGCGCGGACCGCGCCCGGACGCTCCTGGCCCGCTACGGCACCCGCGCCGACGACGTGCTGGCATTCCTTGCCCAAGGACAGGACGCCCCGCTGCGGAGCACCGCCGAGCTGAGCGTGCGTGAGCTCGCCTGGATGGCCGAGCACGAGCATGTAGCGCACGTCGCCGATGTCCTGATTCGCCGGACCAGCCTGGCCTTCCGCGGCCTGGTCACCGCAGAACTCGCCCACGAGGTAGGTTCGCACCTGGCGCCCTGCCTCGGCTGGGACGGCCGCCGGACCGAGCAGGAGGCGCAGGCAGCGTTGTCGCTCCTCGCCCAACGCCACCGGGCCGGCACGGCAATCTCGGGGGTGCTGCAATGACATTGGCACCTGAAGGCCGGAAGCTTTTGCGCGTTGAGCAGCGTAACTCCGCTGTCCCGGTGGAGCGGAAGCCGGAGTGGATCAAGGCGAAGGTCCAGATGGGGCCGGAGTTCGTCCAGCTCAAGAACCTGGTGAAGAAAGAGGGCCTGCACACGGTGTGTGAGGAGGCCGGCTGCCCCAACATTTTTGAGTGTTGGGAGGACAAGGAGGCCACGTTCCTGATCGGCGGGTCCGAGTGCACCCGGCGGTGTGATTTCTGCCAGATCGATACCGGCAAGCCGTCCCCGGTGGACATGTTCGAGCCCACCAAGGTGGCCCGCTCCGTGCAGGCCATGCAGCTCCGGTACGCCACCGTCACCGGGGTGGCCCGCGACGACCTCGCGGACGAGGGCGTGTGGCTCTACGCCGAGACGGTCCGGAAGATCCACGAACTGAACCCCGGCACCGGCGTCGAACTTTTGATCCCGGACTTCTCCGGCAAACCCGAACACATCAAGGCGATCTGCGACTCCGCCCCCGAGGTGTTCGCCCACAACGTGGAGACCGTGCCGAGGATTTTCAAGCGGATCCGGCCCGCGTTCCGCTACGAGCGGTCCCTGGACGTGATCACGCAGGGCCGGAACCTGGGCATGGTGACCAAGTCCAACCTGATCCTGGGCATGGGCGAAACCCGCGAGGAGATCTCCGAAGCCCTCAAGGACCTGCACGGGGCAGGCTGTGACCTGATCACCATCACCCAGTACCTGCGCCCGTCCGAGCGGCACCTGCCGGTGGACCGCTGGGTCAAGCCGCAGGAATTCGTGGACCTCCAGGACGAGGCCACCGAAATCGGGTTCCTGGGCGTCATGTCCGGCCCGCTGGTCCGCTCCTCCTACCGCGCCGGCCGGCTCTGGGCCACCGCAATGCGCAAGAAAGGCCGCGACATCCCCGCCGAACTCGCCCACATCGCCGACGGCATCCAGGACTCCGGCACCACCCGCCAGGAAGCCGCAACCCTCCTGGCCCGCTGAAACCACATCGCCTCGCCGCCGACCTGTTCCGGCTTCCCGGCCGGGGCCCTGCAGAACCGAAAGAGGAAGCATGATCCACCACGCCACCCAGCCTGCGGACCTGGCCGCCGACGTGCTGGTCCAGCTAAAACACTGGCCGGGCGCACCCTCCCTCGCCGTCGTGGGGCCCGAAGGGGTCCGGGGCTGCCATGACGAAGGACGCGTTTATCGGCTCGCTTCGGTGACCAAACTGCTCACCGCCCTTACCCTCCTCGTCGCCACAGAACAGGGGGACGCCTCGCTTGACGCTCCGGCCGGCCCCCCGAATTCCACCCTGCGCCACCTGCTGGCCCACGCCTCGGGCATTGGGTTCGAGGAGGAAAAGGTACGGGCTACGCCCGGAGCCAGGAGGATCTACTCGAACCGGGGCATCGACCTGGCCGCAGAGTATCTCAGCGCGCAGACCGGCAGGCCCTTCGAAAGTGAGTTGAGCGAGCGGGTCCTGAAGCCGCTCGGCATGGACCGGACATCGCTGGCCGGCCCGCCGTCCAAAGGAGGCATGGCACCCATCGGTGACATCGCCCGGCTTGCCCAGGAGCTCCTGCGGCCCCGCATCCTCACCAAGTCCGTGGTGGACGCCCTGTCCTCAGTTGAGTTTCAGGGGCTGGCCGGGATACTGCCCGGATTCGGCCGCCATTGGGACAACTCCTGGGGCCTCGGCGCCGAGGTGCGCGGCACCAAGGAACCCCATTGGACGAGTCCGCATAATTCCCCCGTCACTTTCGGGCATTTCGGCATGGCAGGAAGTTTCCTCTGGGTGGACCGGGAAGCGGACTTGGCCTGCGCAGCCCTGTCCACCGTCGATTTTGGGCCCTGGGCCGCACGCCTGTGGCCGGAGACATCTTCCGCCGTCCTCAAGTGTTATCGGGACCGGTTCCCACACCCCACGCCAGCCGGCAGCAGCTAAGTCCGGGCGCCGTTAGCCCGTCACCGCCCGCGTCGCCTTCATCCACTCGCTCAGCCATGGCGCCGCGCGTGGCTACCAGCGCGACGTAACCTACCGGCGGGGGAGGCCGAGGCAGCGGGGCACCCGCTGTGCGTAGTCCGGGTAGGACTCCGGAAACAGCCCGGCGAGCGTGTCCTCTTCGCTCAGCACAAACCGGTGCTTCCCCAGCAGTTCCGCGGGCAGCAGCGCGAGGACCCAGGCTGACCCGGCCATGGTTCCCGCGCCGAGCTGGATGATCCACCAGCCCACGTACATCGGGTGGCGGGTGACGGCATACGGGCCGGTGACCACCAGGTCCTCCGGCCGCTCCAGCTCGAACGGGCCGGCAGAGCGCCGCCGGCGTTCAGCCAGGGCCCAGGCATTCAGGCCGGCGCCAGTGATCACCAGTCCCGCCCCCACCATCCTGTGGACGGAACGGGGGCCGGGGAGCGGCAGTGGGCGGAGCCTGGCGAGCGCAGCATCGAGGGCCATCGCGGCCACGACGGGCGCCGGCAGCGGAAGGTTTTCGTAGACCGCCTTCACGCGTCCCGCCAGGATGCGCACGGAACCGACGCCGGCTTTCATGGCTTCAGGGTACGCCGCGGGTCTCGGTGCAGCACCCTGCTGAGCAGCCAGACTGTCCGCGGGACAGGCCACAGGATGGCCAGCCCCAGCACCGGCACCAGCGAAACGCCCACGTCCGGGAACTGGCGGACGATGACCAGCAGGTCGGTGTCGAACCGGGCGGGTGCGTAGACGAGGCAGAGCCAGAGGGCGAAGGCGTCGAGTGCCAGCGCGGCGGCGGCCCACGCCAGGGGAGCCCAACGCCCACTGCGGGCGAACCGCCGTCGTAAAAGCACCGAGAGGGACAGCCACAGGCTCAGCAGCTCCGCCAGCAGCAGCCCCAGCGAGACGGCCCAGCTGAACTGCTGTAGCCAGTCCTCGAAAACCACGGCGGGGACGGGGGAGTGCCCGTGGAGGATCCTTAGGATGTTCGTGTCGATGGCCTTAAGCCGGGACGGGGCTGCGGTGTCGTTGCCGTTGATGACCAAGGCCACGCCCAGGCGGGAGTCAGGGACCATGGCCAGATAGGTGTGGCTGTTGCCCCATTCCCCCTGGTGCTCCAGCAGCAGCGGCACGTCCCCGGCCGCCGGCGCCGGGGCAGTGGGGTCAACGGATTCCACGAGCGGCCGGGTGTACCAGCCCATGCCGTAGCCCTTCGCGCCGTCCACGGTGGTACGGGGCTCGAACATCGCCGCCACGCTCCCTGGCTCCAGGATGCGCGCTTCCCTGTTCCGGCCGCCGTCGAGCAGTGCGGCCAGCTCGCGGCCCAGGTCCTCGGCCGAGGCATACAGGGTGCTGGAGGGCATCCCCGCGGCTGGCGCCGGAACGTCGGTCCGGACCCAGAACGAGCTGAACCAGCGCGCATGGCCCTCGGCCGCGCTGTCCTCCCGGGCGGCGGCCGCCGTCGTATGGCTGTGCACCATTCCCAGCGGCGCGAAGACGTGCTGCTCCACATACTCCCCGAAGGGCTGGTTGGCGACGGTCTGCACTAAGAGGCCCAGGACGTTGTAGTTGGCGCTGGCGTAGTGGAAACGCTGCCCCGGTTCGCCGGCCAGCGGGGAGCCGGCCATTGCCCGGACTGATGTTTCGAGGGCGCTCGGGTCCTGGCTGAGGGAGGCCTCGAAGGCCGTGTCCCTCGAGGACATGCCGCTGGTCTGGTGGAGCAGGTGCCGGACCGTGATGGCCGGGGACCGGCGATCGTCCAGCGTGAACCAGGGCAGGTAGGTCCGCACCGGCTCATCCAGCCGCAGCCGCCCGGCCTCCACCTGCTGCATCACCGCGATGGCCGTCAGCGACTTGCTGGTGGAGGCCAGCAGCACCGGGGTCTGCGGCGTCATCGGCCGCCCGGCGGGGTCCGCCTTGCCGAAGGCGGCGGAGTGCACCTGCCTGCCGTCACGCACGACGGCGATCGCGGCACCGGGAATGCCGAGGGTTTCGAGCTGGTCGAGGAGGAAGGCGTCCACGGCGGCGTAGGCGTGTTGCGGATCGACGGTTTCCGTGGCGGCCGTGGCGGGAATGGTTGCGAGCGTCGCCGCGTGAGTGGCGCCAACGAGGGCCACGAGGCAGCAGAACAGGAACCAGCGCGGTGACCAGGATATTGTCCGCACGGTCACTGGCCGGGGGTAGGCGTAGCCCCGGCCTGCGGGGGACGGTCCTTAAGGAGCACCGTCCCTGCGATGATGCCCCCGGCTGCCAGGAGGGGTATCGGACTTTGCAGGATGGTGCCCAGGGCAGCCAACCCGGAGTCCGCGCTGGGCCGTGATGCCGCAAAGAGGCACGCCGCGTCGCTGGCAAGCGCTGCCGCGTATCCGGCGATGAAACACACCACGAGTGCGGGGGTTCTGTAGTCCTTGGTGAACGCCCTGACTGCGGCGTCGTACGCGAGGTATTTGAGGCCAACGACGGTGGGAACGAAGGTCAGGACGAAGAAAACGTCCACATCTTCGGGAAAATCGCTGAGGGACACGTTGGCGTTGCCCTGATAGACCCCGGCTGAATGGAACCACAGGCTGTAAAGCTGGATCCCGAGCAGGAGCGCCGAGACCATGCCGTACCGCAGTGCCGTTCCGGCCCGCGTCATCCCCAGTGCCATGGCTCAGCCCAGCGCGGCGTCAGTCGAAAGCGAACCAACTGCAAAGACTGCAAGGACGAAGGCCAGCACCATCAGGCCGGTGGCGGACCGCACGTGAGCTGTGTTTGTGCTCCGCATTGAGTCCCCCTGTGCAGCCCAGTCCATGGCAGCCGTCCATCTGCCCAAGCCAACCTTAGCGTCCTGCAGGGCAGTGACGTTCCTGGGCAGTGACGTTCCTGAGAACCGCTTAGGTGTCCACGGCGGTCCTCCATGTCAGCCACCATTGCGGAGGCCAGCTCCATGGGACCGTTTTACGTCTTCAGCTCGGCGGCGGCGAAGGACACTGTGAAGCGGGCGCACCAGATGCTGACAGAGGTGTAGTCTCCCAGCACTGTGGCTGCCGGGATGTCATAGTTCTGATCGCCCTTGTTGGCTTTGAGCGCGCCCAGGTCGAGGTAGGCGCCGTCATCGAACACATGCCAGCCCGCCAACCCTTCGATCACCGGGGCATCGCTGAGCCACACCCGGAGGTCGGGGCCATCGGAGGTATTGAGGCCCTCAAGGCGGAGGATCCGGCTCCCGTCGGGAAGCTCGAGGATCCGCACCGTTCCCGAGCTGGCGTGTTCATGGCTGATGAGCCGGCCTGTTGCCAGTTCACGTGGAACCGGGGCGGGCGCGGCGGGCGCGGGCGCTGCCGAGGGCCCAACCGATTCGGATGCAGGAGGGGCAGCAGCCGGCACATCCTCGATCACAGTTGAGCTGGTGAAGATGCGCCACGGCTGGAACAGGTATAGCCCCACGGCAACCGCGATGACAGCCATGAGCGCCACAACCGGGATGACAACACGCCGTCTCATACCACATCAACGTCCGGATCCACCGTGCCGTTCCGCGCCCGGAGGGCCAGTCCAATGCGACCTCCAGTGATCGTCCCGGTCCGAGTGGTTACGCGCCCTTCCCCTGCCTGTGACCTACCAGTGGGTAACCGTTTACCCGGTGCTGTGAGGGTGGACCTGCCGGCTGAAACCGCCGGCAGCATTCACTCAACCCGGAGGATCTTCGTGTACTTGATTGCCAGACCGTCCAAGTTCCATCCCGCCCGGCCCTTGGCCCTGACTGCCGCCACCTTGGCAGTCATTGCCGCGGCTTCCCTTCTCAACCCGTCCATCGGCAATGCCGTCGAGCCTGCCGTCGAGCCTGCCGACTGGGCTGCCACGGCATACCGCGGCAGCGTCAACGTGATCGAAGGACCGGACGAGAACCAGCAGGTGATCGACGGCGTCGCCTACGTGGACGAGGACCAGGACTCGGTGCAGGACGGCAACGAGCGGGGCCTCGCCGGGGTGACCGTATCCAACGGGCGTGACGTGGCAAAGACGGACAGCCAGGGCCGCTATGAGCTGCCTGCGTTCGACAACATGACCGTGTCCGTGACCCAGCCGCGCGGCTACCAGGTTCCGGTGGATGCGGACAACGTGGCCCAGTTCTTCTACCACCACCTGCCCGCGGGTTCCCCGGAGCTGAAGTTCGGCGGCCTCGAGCCCACCGGACCGCTGCCTGACCAAGTGAACTTCCCGCTGGCCAAGAGCGGCCTGACCCAGTCGCCGGAGCAGCACTGCGTCATCGGCGGCGACGTCCAGACCTACGACCAGGACGAGGTGGAGTACGCCCGCACCGGCGCCTTCACCGACCTCGCCGCTCGCACGGACTACGCAGGCTGCGGCGCGCTGTTCATCGGTGACGTGGTGGGCGATGACCTCTCGCTGTATCCGCAGACCCGGGAGCTGGCGGGCATGCTGAACGGCCCGGCACGCTTCCTGCCCGGCAACCACGACCTCGACTTCGATGCCACCAGCAGCGAGCACACGTTCGATACGTTCAGGGCCAAGCTCGGCCCGGAGTACTACTCCTACGACGCCGGCAAGGCCCACGTCGTCGCGCTGAACACCGTGGAATTCCCCACCAAGCAGCCGGCCGCCAAGGGCGACTACACCGGTTCGCTGGATGAGCGGCAGCTTGAATGGCTGCGCAACGACATTGCCCAGGTGCCGGAGAACCAGCTGATTGTCCTGGCCGCCCACATTCCGCTGCTGGATTACGCGGACCAGGGCAGCAGCAAGCACCAGGTGGCGCAGGTCAAGGAGGTCTACGAGATCCTCGAAGGCCGCGAGGTGGTGGCGCTCGGCGGGCACACCCACAGCATCGAGAACCTCCGCGAAGGCGACTCCCTGGCGGGCTGGTCCGAGCTGTTCGGCATCGACGCCCTGCCGTTCACCCACATCACCGCCGGCGCCATTTCCGGCGACTGGTACTCCGGACGCCAGACCGCTGAAGGCTACCCGCTCGCGTACCAGCGCGATGGCGGCCTGCCGGGAGTGCTGACCCTGGACATCAAGAACACCGAGTTCCAGGTGCGCTTCTCCGTCCGCGGCGAGGACGAGTCACTGCAGATGTCCCTGGGCCTGAACACCCCGCGCTACCGCGAGTGGTACGCCCGGAACCTCGCCAACAAGGGCAGCGCCCCCGCGTTCGCTGATCCGATGACGGTTTCCCGTGAGGACCTGGCCAACACCACATGGCTGACCACCAACTTCTGGATGGGCAGCACCGGCTCCGCAGTGAAGGTCCAGCTTGACGGCGGCGAGACGGTTGAGGCGGTACGTACCCAACAGATGCAGGGCGAAGGCCAGTTGGCCGGTGCTGAGTACTCTGACCCGGTGGCCGTCCAGGAGCAGTTGGTCAACGGCGGAAGCCTGGCCGACCGCATGATGCACCTGTGGCGGCTGCAGCTGCCCGCGGACCTGGCAGCAGGCGAGCACACGGCCACGGTCACTGCCACTGATGCCTACGGCCGGACGTTCACGGAGACCCTGGCGTTCCGGGTCGCCGGATAGCGGTTACACGCAGCACCGCGGCTTAGCAGAGAGAGAAAGGCCCTGGCACGGTTCGTGCCAGGGCTTTTCTCTGTCTGGACTCACGACGGCGGCGCCTGCGTTGGGCGCGGCAGGCAATCTCCGTGCACGGTAGGGCCAGCCCACGCGGGGGGCAGGCGTGCTCCGCATGGCGCGCGGCGCCGTCGTGCTTGCCCGTAAACCAAGCCTCAGCACATGGTTGGAGCACCTTGACTTGAACACGTGGCCCATCATCCTGACAAGAGCCGGAGCAGCAGCCCTTCCAGCGCACTGATTTCCGGTGGCAGGATGCCCGGCGGCCATTGAGGTGGTTCGCGGTCGGGTTGTTCGGCTTGGTACTGCTGCCCTGTGGGTGACGTCCAGCCGGGCGGTTCGTCCTTGGCAGCCGGCGTCGGTTCCCAGCCGCTGTTGTGTTTGAGCCGGTGATGTTTTGGGCAGACCTGTGCCAGGTTGCTGATTCCGGTGCTTCCGCCGTGTTGCCAGGCCTTGAGGTGGTCGATTTCGTTGTCGAGGGCGTTGTTGCTGCAGCCGGGGAAAGCACATTTGCCGTCCCGAAGATGCAGCGCTTTCCTCATGGCTTTGGTGAGTCGATAACTGGTGCGACCGATTTCCAGTGGTGTTCCGTCGCTCGGGTCAAGCAGGACGCGGCGGAATGACTCGGCACCCGCGGAGAGGAGTTGGCGGGCCATCGAGGCGGGGATGGGGCCGTAGCCGTCGAGCACGGCGGGTTCGCCGGTGAGTCCGAGAAGGGCGAAGAACGGAACGGTCACAAGCACGTCGGCGCGGGGAGTGGGGACCTTCGCGGCATCCGCCGGTGCCCGGTTGCCATGGCTGCCGGGATGGTCGCTAATGCCCGGGTCTGTTGCGGGTTCGTCGGAGCCGACGACTGTGGCCAGGCCGAGCATGTCCTCCGGCGCATCGCCCAAGACGTAACCGGTGCCGGTGGGCCCCGGGGCTATGGCGCCGCGGTAGGTGAGGAGCCGGTGGATGAGGATGTCGGGCCGGAGTTGGGCGAGGGTGCGGGGTTCGTTGGGGCCTTGGAGGCTTCGGGCGGTTGCGGTGAGGTCGTTCCAGACCGCCAGCGCTTGGTCGGCGGGCAGGTATGAAGCGATCCAGGCCATCCCGTCACGGTCCGGCGTGAATTCCACGCGCCGATCGGCCACGCCCTTGCGGTGGCGTTTCTCGATCGACTCCGGGTGATGGCGTTCCCGCCAGCCCCGCACCTTTGCCCGTAACCGGGCCGGCACCAGTTCCGGGGCGGGGCAACCCCGGGCCGGATTGGGTGCGTCGGGGTCGAGGAAGTGCTCCACCAGCGCGGCTGCGGCGGCGTGGTCCAAGCCCTCAGTTTCGTCGGCAAAAATCCGGGCCTGCTGCCAGGAGAGGCTGCCGGCGGACAGGGCGTCCATGACCGGCGGCATTGCACACACCTGCCGGGACTGGGTGACGAACGCGGACGCGGCACCGGAGCTGATGGTGAGGATCCCGGCGATTTCCTCAACAGTGGAGATCTCGGCGTAGGTCCGGTCGTGCAGGGGCGCGTCCGGCGGGGTCATGGCGTGCTGCAGGTCCATCGCTTCGGTGGCGGACCGCACCTTCCGCGCCGAGGCCTGGGACTCCAGCTTCTTCTCCAGCCCCATCCGCTCGAGCCGGATTTCGTACGCCCGCTGCAATACATCGACTCCGTCCCCAGCGGTACCCGAGGCTCCGGCAGAAGCGAGGGCGGCGTCCTCGGCATCAAGCGCGGCGAGCGCAGCAACGGTGGCGTAGATAGCCTCCACGCCCGTCCCGGTTCCCGCTCCGTTTTCCACAGGAATATCGTCTAACGGGGGTACGACATTTTGGTCGACCCTCACTGGACGGGGCCAAAGCAGCAGACCTGGGGGCCAGGCAGGGTCCGCCCAAGCGGAGCACACGCCCGCGCTCTCAAAGTGCGTTCCGCCGTCGTACTTCTCCCAAAAGCGCAACCGTTGTTGCCCTGGCGGGTGCGGTGGCAGGATGATCGAAAGTGTTGGGCTCCTGCCGGCCAGGCGGGCTGGAAGAACGACGACGTATGCCCAGCCAAGCGAGCGAGGCGGCGGTGAGCGGGCCATGACAGAGCACAGAGGGCAGCAGCGGCGGTTGCAGGTATCCGACGTCAACGTCGTCAACCCCCGCACGCTGAAGAAGGCGCTCGGCGGGACCATCGTGGGCAACACGATGGAGTGGTACGACGTGGGCGTGTTCGGCTACCTCATCACCACCATGGGGCCGGTGTTCCTGCCTGAGGCGGACAGGGCCGTGCAGAACCTGTTCCTGCTGGGGACCTTCGGCGCCACCTTCATTGCCCGGCCGCTGGGCGGGATCTTCTTCGGCTGGCTGGGCGACAAGATCGGCCGGCAGAAGGTGCTGGCCATGACCCTGATGCTGATGGCCGTCGCGACGTTCGCCGTCGGCCTGCTTCCCGGGTACGCGGTGCTGGGCATCTGGGCGGCGGTGCTGCTGGTGGTCCTCAAGCTGGTGCAGGGCTTCTCCACCGGCGGCGAATACTCGGGTGCCACCACGTTTGTGTGCGAGCATTCGCCGGACCGCCGCCGGGGCTTCTACGTCAGCTTCCTGGACATGGGCAGCTATCTCGGTTTCGCGGCGGGCGGGCTGGTGGTGTCCCTCCTCCAGCTGGCGCTGGGCCAGGAGCAGATGGAGGCGTGGGGCTGGCGGATTCCCTTCCTGGTGGCCGGTCCGCTGGGCGCCGTGGCCGTCTATTTCCGGATGAAGATCGAAGAGTCGGCCGCCTTCAAGGCCACGCTGGAAGCCGAAGCCGTGGCAGCCAAGCACCCCGAGGCCGGGGAGGACCTCCGCCCGGTGGGCCCGGTCGGGATCCTGAAGGCGCACTGGCGGCCCATCCTGCTGGCCATGATCCTGGCGGCGGCAGCCAATACGGTGGCCTACGCGCTCACGTCTTATATGCCCACATACCTGACCAGCAACAAGGGGTACAGCGAGGTGGAGGGGACGCTGCTGACCATCCCGGTCCTGGTGGCCATGGCGCTGTGCATCCCGTTCACGGGGCTGCTTTCGGACCGGATCGGCCGCCGCCGCGTGCTGTGGATCGGGGCTTTCAGCACCGTGGTGTTCGCGGTGCCCGCGTTCCTGGCGATAGCGGCGGGCAGCCTCCCTATGACGTTGCTGGGCCTGGCCCTCATTGCTTTCCCGGTGGCGTTCTCGGTGCCGAACCTCGCCTCGGCGCTGCCGGCGCTGTTCCCCACCGAGCACCGCTATTCCGCCATGGGCATTGCCTACAACCTGGCGGTGGCCATCTTCGGCGGGACGGCACCGTTCATCATCGCGTCCCTCATCCAGCTGACCGGCGACGACATGGCGATTGCGTACTACCTCATGGCCGTGGCCGCGGTGGCTGCAGTGGCCATCCGGTTCCTGCCCGAGTCAGCCCGGCGGCACCTGCCCGGGTCCATGCCCAGCGTGGAGTCGGAGGAAGCCGCCCGGAAGCTGGTGGAGACCCAGGACAGCAACCCGCTGCTGGACGTGGACTCGCTGCCGTTCGAGAGCAGCTTCGAAATCGCGCGGGCGGAGCGCAAGGGCCGGCCCGGGAATCCGACGGCGAAGTGAAACGTGGACTGACGACGGCGGCACTTGCGTTGGTGCCGACAGCGTGATCTCGCCGACTAAAGGCCAGACCGTTTTGCCAGCCCTTCATACGCGTGGCACCCCCATCACGGGCGAGGGCGGGAGAACGTAGACTCGGCGTCATGTCAGCTCATGGGGGGATGCCGGCTCGGCACGCAGGAATATTCATGGCTGCGGCCGTTCTGGCCATGTCGCTGGCGGGGTGTGAGTACAGCGGCCCGGACGAGCCGCCGGCGCCTTCATCCCCACCGCCCGCAACGCCGTCGGCCGCGTCCTTCAAGGACAACGTCAACGAAGTGGCCCGTTTGCTCGAGGCTTCCCCCACGGACCCCGGCATGCCGTCGGAGGCTGAACCTGCCGGGAAGCTGTCCCTTGAGCTGGCGCCCGGAGACTACCTGGTCACCGGCGCCTGCGCAGGGGTTTACGGGGCCAAGCTCACTCTCATGAAGGCTGACGGCGTCCCGGAAGCGACCAGCTTCGAGTGCACCTCCACGCTGGACCGCTTTGTCAGGCACGACGGCGGGCCCCTCACCATCAGCGCGGTGCCGCCCACGGGCAGACCCGCCGCAACGGGCGTCAAGGTGCAGCCCAACCCTGACCGCAGGCTTTCGGAGCTCGAAGACCTTTCAGACTGGGCAGCACAGCAGCTGCAACCGCCTATGCCCGGAGAGCTGCGGGGAACCAGCAGCGGGAACACAACCACCACGGCCAGCCTGTCGGCCCCACCGGGCCAGTATGAACTGCACCTGGTCTGTGCCGGACTGCCGCAGGCTGAGCTGTCCGTCTCCACCTGGAAGGGTGCGGAAGTCCTCGCCCCCGTGCTGGTCCCTTGCGGCGGGAGCGTGTTCAAGGCGCCGGTGGTGCTGCCCACCGAGGGGGCCGACCTCAGGATCGGACCCGGTGGCCCGGACAGCCGGTTCGCTTACCGGCTCGTCCCCACAGGCCAGCCCTGAATCGCCTCCGGACGCCGCGGATCGGGCTGGGCGTAGGGTGGGGAGTTGGACGATAGGAGCATTTCATGAAGAAAATCCTCATGGTACTGACCAGCGTTTCCGAGATCGGCGATACGGGAGAGAAGACCGGCTACAACGTGGCCGAGGCTGCACACCCCTGGAAGGTGTTCAAGGATTCCGGGCATTTCGTCGACTTTGCATCCATCCAGGGCGGCCAGCCGCCGCGCGACGAGGTGGACACGAAAGATCCCATCCAGGTCGCCTTCACGGAGGATGAGACCACGCGCGCCGGCCTCTACAACACTGCCCGCGTCGACGTCGTGGATCCGGAACAGTACGACGCCGTCTATCTCGTGGGCGGCCACGGCACCATGTGGGACTTCCCGGACAGCGAAGGCCTGCAAAACCTGGTGGCCAGCGTTTACAACAACGGCGGTTTGGTGGGCGCTGTATGCCATGGACCGGCCGGCCTGCTGAACGTGGTACTGGAGAACGGGCTCCGCCTCGTCGAGGGCCGCAAGGTGGCCGCCTTCACCAACGACGAGGAGGTCGCTGCAGGCAAGGACAAGGTCATTCCGTTCTTCCTGGCAGACAGGCTTAAGGAGCAGGGCGCCACCCACGTCTTCGCTGATGTCTTTGCGGAAAAGGTTGTTGTTGACGACCGGCTGGTGACCGGCCAGAACCCGGCGTCCGCCGCCGGCGTGGCCAAGGAGATGGAGAAGCTTTTCGCAGTGGTCATCCACCAGGAAAAAGCAGAGGAACAGCACGACGCGGAGGCTCTCCGGGCCGAGAAGGACGCCGTCAAGGCGGCTGCCGCGGAAGCGGAGCAGTAGCACCCAGCAGGCACTAAAAACTCACGGCCACCCGGATGAACGGGTGGCCGTGAGTTGTCGTATGAGAGGCGACAAACGGGGGCAGCTTAGGCTTGGCCTATGTCTACTGATGATGAGAAGGACCCTCCCGTCCCCGCTGACGTTGAGGGCAAGATCCCGAAGAAGGTTCACGACAAGCCCGGTGCAGACGATGATAAGTCACGGGCCGAGGAGCCTCAGGGCTAACTAATCGCCGTGCATCCGACTGGGTGACCAACACCAGGTATCCGAGCCCACCCGCGATGTGGAGGGGACCTGGCCGCTACCCCGCCACCGCCGCCTTCGCTGCCTGGGAGGCCTTCATCCATTCGCTCAGCCACGGTGCCCGCACGGTGGAGGTGATCCGGCAGTCGGCCACGAAGGTTCCCTTAGCGCCGGCGTCGGTCCAGTCCTGCAGCGCGGACAGGTCGGCCAACGAGCGGATGATCGCCGACTCGGCGCCCAAAGCGCGGGCAATCCCGCTGAAGTCCACCTCGGGGATCAGCATGGGCTTTTCGGTCAGGCCCTGGGAGCCGTACTGGTGGATTTCGGCGCCGTAGGCGGCGTCGTTGTAGATCACCACGATGGCGCTGCGGGCCGCGGCAATCAGCGATTCAAGGTCGGAGAGGCCCATCAGGAAGCCGCCGTCGCCGGAGGCCAGCACCAGGGTGCGGCCGTCCTCCAGGGCACGGGCTGCTCCAACGGCGCTCGCCAGTCCCAGCCCGATGGACTGGTAGGCGGTGCCCACCATCACCAGGTCCTGGGGCCGCGGGATGTTCCAGTACATGGGCGCCCAGCCGACGAAGTGCCCGCCGTCCTGGACCACCGTGCGGCGCTCCGGCAGCACGGCGTCCAGCGCGGTGGCGAGGGCGCGCGGGTCCAGCCGGCCGTCCGGGGTTTCCGCGGAGCCCTGGTGGTGCCCCGGCCCCTCGGCCAGCCGACGGCGGGCTTCCGCGCGCCAGGCTTCCGCCGCGGTCCCACCGTCGAGCAGCGCCAGGAGACGCGAAGTCGCCACTTTCGCGTCCGCGCTGACGAACAGGTCCACCCGGGGGTGCGTGGGCTGCAGGCCGGCGTCGATCTGGATGACGGTGCTGTCCGGGCCCAGCAGGTGCCCGAAGCGCATGGTGAACGGGCTCAGACTGGCCCCGGCCACCAGGACCACGTCGGCCTCAGCCATGAGTCCGGCCGCGGTGTCCGTGCCGAAGCCGCCCGCGACGCCCAGGTACCCCTCGCCGTTGAGGAGGTTGAGCGCCAGGGCGGTTCCGGCCGTCAGTGCGCCGAGCCGGTCGGCGAGTTCGCGGAGGTCAGGGCCGGCACCGGCGAGGTGCGCGCCGCGGCCGGCGAGGATCAGCGGCCGCCTTGCCCCGGCGAGCAGGCGGGCTGCCTGCCCAAGTCCGCCGTCGGCGTCGTCCGTCACCTTCGGTGCCTGCGGCGCCGGAAGTACCTCGTCCGCCGCCTCGAGTGCCGCGAGGTCGTATGGGATGGCAAGCACGACGGCGGTGCGCCTGGTGAGTGCGTACTCCACCGCCTGCCGGGTGATGGCACCTGCGGCGTCGCGGGTGACGGTGAAGGTGGCCGCGCCGAGGCCGGCGGCGATGGCCGTTTGGTCCACGTCCCAGGGCCGGGCGCCGCTGGTGGGTGCATCCCCGGTGACCAGCACCACCGGGATCTGCGCCTGGACCGCCTCGGCCAGGGCGGTGAGCGCGTTGGTGTAGCCGGGACCGTAGGTGGTGGTGCCCGCAGCGAGCCGTCCCGACGTCCGGTAGTACGCGTCCGCCGCGGCGACGGCGGCGCCCTCATGCCGGACGGGGGAGAAGCGGAGGCCCTGCTTTTCCGCGGCGTCCAGGAAGTAGACGTTGCCGTTGCCCATCACGCCGAACACATCGCTGACATAGCTGCTGAGGACCTGCGCCACGCGGCCAGAGACGGTGAGAGTAGTCATGCAGGCATCGTGTGGCCTGCGTCTCATGTTTGCAATACCAACAGATTCTGCTGGGACTTTTGGCAGCAGGAGGCGCGAGCAGTGACAATCTGCCCACCTGTGGCCCGCCCAGCCCGTCAGTCCGAGGGGCGAGCTTCCAGCTCCGACAGCCGGCTGATGAGGCCGTCGTAGCGGGGCGGCATGAGTTCCAGGATGGAGATGGCCGTGCTGGTGCGCTGGACCCCTTCGATTTCCAGGATCTGGTTGGTGATGCGGTAGAGGTCGCCGGTGCCGCGGGCCACCACCTTGGCCACGAGGTCCGCATCCCCGGTGGTGGCATGAACCTCGATGACCTCCGGGATCGCCTCGAGCCCGCTCTCCACCGAGCCTGTCCGGGTCTGGCTGATCGAGAGGGAAAGGAAAGCCATCAGGTCGTATCCGAGCGCGGCGGGGTCCAGCCTGCGGCTGAACGAGCGGAGGGCGCCGCTGCGCTCCAGCCGCGCCAGCCGGGCATGGACGGTGTTGCGTGCGACGCCGAGTGTCCGGGAGAGTGCCAGGGCGCTGGCTTCGGGATCCTTGTCCAGGGCCAGGATGATCCTGCCGTCGAGGGAATCCAGGGTGCGAGAGTTCGCGATGGTCATATTTTCACCACACACAGTAGAAGTTGAGCAGAAGTCCCAATGGTTAGAGCGTATCTTGCTATGTGGCCCGGGTCACTCCCATGATCGGACCTCATGACCAGTAATCAGCTTGTGGCCGGTCCCGAGGCAGCGCTGCCCGCCCTTCGCGGCGCCGTCGCCGGCCTTCCGTCCTACGTGCCGGGCCGCCGCGGTGCCGGCGTGGACGTCGCGGCCCTCGCCAGCAATGAAAGCCACTACGACCCGCTGCCCGCAGCCGTCACCGCGGTGGCCGAAGCGGCCGGCAGGATGAACCGCTACCCGGACATGGCCGCCGTCGAACTCCGCGAACGGCTCGCCGCGCACCTGGGCGTCACCGCCGCAGAGGTGGCGGTGGGCCCCGGCAGCGTGGGCGTCCTCCAGCAGATCATCACCGGACTGTGCGACGCCGGCGATGAGGTGGTGTTCGCGTGGCGGTCCTTCGAGGCCTACCCCATCCTGGTGGAGCTGGCAGGCGCCCGGCCGGTCCGCATCCCCTTGGACGAGGCGGAGGGCCACGACCTTGAGGCCATGGCCGCGGCCGTCACTGACCGCACCAGGGTGATCCTGCTCTGCACGCCCAACAACCCCACCGGGGTGCCGATCAGCCACGACAGCATCGAGGCGTTCCTGCAGGCTGTGCCGTCCAGCGTCCTGGTGGTGATCGACGAGGCCTACGTTGAGTATGCCGAAGCGGGCCCCGATTCCCTGGCGCTCTACCGCCGGTACCCGAACGTCTGCATCCTGCGCACGTTCTCGAAGGCTTACGGCCTCGCCGGGCTGCGCGTGGGCTACGCCGTGGCGGCGCCGGCCATCGCCGAGGGGCTGCGCCGGACCGCCCTGCCCTTTTCCGTGAGCGCGCTGGCCCAGAAGGCGGCCGTCGCCTCGCTGGACGCGGGGGAGGAGATGGAAGCGCGGGTTGCCGCCGTCAGGCAGGAGCGCGCACGGATGGCCGCGGAACTGGCGGCCCAGGGCTGGAGACTGCAGCCGAGCCAGGGCAACTTCCTGTGGATCCGTGCCGATGAATCCCTCCTTGCCAGGCTGTTGGAGGCGTTCGACGGCGCGGGCATCCTGGTCCGGGCGTACCAGGGCGACGGCGTGCGGATCACCGTGGCCGATCCCGCCTCCAACGACCGCGTGCTCCGGATCCTTGAAGCCCACGCAGCCTGAAGTTTTATCCCCAACAGTTCCACCTACAACCAGAGGAATCCCCATGGAACAACAGACAAAGACGTCTGCGCGCGCCCTCGGCGCCGCCCTCAAACCCCGCCAGCTCACCATGATGGGGCTCGGAAGCGCCATCGGCGCGGGTCTCTTCATCGGCTCCGGCGCAGGCATCCAGGCTGCCGGCCCGGCGGTGCTGATCTCCTACCTCGTGGCCGGCACCCTCATCATCCTGGTGATGTGGGCCCTCGGCGAGATGGCCGCGGCCAACCCGGACAGCGGCGCCTTCTCCGTCTACACCGCCAAGGCCTACGGTCCGGTGGCCGGCGCCACCGTCGGGTGGCTTTGGTGGCTGCAGCTGGTGGTGGTCATTGCCGCCGAAGCGCTCGGTGCGGCGGGCCTGCTGGCGACCATCTTCCCGGCGCTGCCGGTGTGGCTGATGGCCTTCGTGTTCATCGTGGTGCTGACCGCCGTGAACCTGACCAGCGTGAAGAACTTCGGCGAGTTCGAGTTCTGGTTTGCGCTGCTCAAGGTGGCGGCGATTGTCGGGTTCCTCTTGGTGGGCTTTGCGCTGCTGTTCGGCTGGCTGCCGGGTGTGCAGTCGCCGGGCCTTTCCAACTTCATGGGCGACGGCTTCGCGACCAACGGATTCGCCGGGATTGCCACGGCACTGTTCGTGGTGGCGTTCGCGTTCGGCGGCACCGAGATTGTGTCCGTGGCCGCAGCCGAGACCGCAGAGCCGGCCCGCAGCGTGAAGAAAGCCGTCCGCACCGTGCTGTGGCGCATCCTGGTGTTCTACATCGGTGCCATCTTCATCATCGCTGCGGTGGTTCCCGTGGGTTCGGCGGGGCTGAAGAGCCCGTTCGCCGCCGTGCTGGAGGCCGCCGGCATGCCCGGTGCGGCCACCGCCATCACCCTGGTGGCCGTCGCGGCGCTGCTCTCCGCGCTCAACGCCAACCTCTACGGCGCCTCCCGGATGGCGTACTCCCTGGCTGAGCGGGGCGAAGCGCCGCGGCTGCTTGCTTCCGTGTCCAAGGGGCGGGTTCCGGTGGCCGCGGTGCTGGCGAGCGTTGCCTTCGGCGTTGTCACGGTGGTGCTGGAGCTGGTTTTCCCCGAGATGGTGCTGGGCGTCCTGCTCAACATCGTGGGCTCCACCTGCCTGCTGGTGTGGACGTCCGCGCTCCTGGCCCAGCTCGCGCTGCGCCTTCGTGCCGACCGCGAGGGTACGGAGCTTCCCCTGCGGATGCCCGGCTTCCCCTGGCTCACCGTGCTTGGCCTGGTCATCCTCGCGGCGATCTTCACGGTGGGCTTCATCGGCGAGGATTCCCGTCCCCAGCTCCTGAGCACGTTCGCGCTCGTCGCGCTGCTGGCGGTTGGGTGCTGGGTGAACCAGCGGAACCGTAAAGTTGCGCCTGTTGAAGCGTCGGAGGACGCCAAGCAGCCGGTGCTCGTCGACTGAATAATCCGCTTGGCCCCGTTTGCGGGTTCAGAGCCCACGAAGGGCGCGTCCGGCTTTGGCCGGGCGCGCCTTTCTGTACCGACCGGAGATGTGGGGAATACGTACCTGGCGGGGAGTGTCGGTCTGTCCCCGGATGAGCGACGGCGGCCACAGCACACCTGTATCCTGAGTATCTAGTTCAAGGGCCCCGGCGGCCATCGACCAAGCCCGGCGCGCAGCCGGATGAGGGGTCTGGAAGCTGGGCAGCAGCCTTGGACGTCGTCGAACCGCCGCCGCAATCGTCACCCCGGCCGGCTCCTGAATTTTCGGAATGGATCCTTCATCAGCATTGACCCGCCAGCACCCGCGGTAATCCCGACGCCGGTCCCCAATCCCGTGCGCGCTGCTTCGGCGGATGAGCCTGCCGTTGTGACCTGGGTTGAGGCCGGGACCAGCATGACCCTGCGCTGGCGGTCGGCAAACGGCAGGCCGGCGCCGGCGCGGGCCGACATGGTGGACGATTCCCTTACGGCCGATGAGGCGTACCGGATGGCGTCACAGGGGATCGCGATGCTCTGGCGCGGTGACTTCCATAACGGGCGGCAGCTCCTCAACGCCCTGGACAGGCGGGTAGGCGGCGGTAAGAAAAGGACCTCCGGAACCGGTGCCGAGAGGTTCTACCGGCACCGCCAGTACGCCTCGCACCGTGCACGCATTCTCGGTCTGCTGCTGATTCCCATTAATCCGGGCCCGGTGGTGCCGCTGCGCCGCGCCCCGGACATCCGGGAGGCCGCAGCCGAGGCGTACGGTGGCATAACCGAACCGTCCGTGGTGTCCCTGCATGAGCTGGTCGGGGCCATTGGCGCCCACGAGTGGCGACGGAACGGCGTCTACGTCGATGCCCTGCAGGGCCGCATCCACCCGCACTATGGCACGTTCTTCCCCACCCGGAGCGAGTATGTGGATCTCGTGGCGGCCGCCGCGCTGCCTACTGAGACGCTGGCGTTCGACGTCGGAACCGGCACCGGGGTGCTCGCTGCCGTCCTCGCCCGCCGCGGCGTCCGCCGCGTGGTGGCGACGGACAATGAGCCCCGCGCCGTCGCATGCGCCGCCGAGAATTTCCGGAACCTCGGTGTCGCGGACCGTGCCGAGGCGGTCCTGACCGACATGTTCCCGCCGGGCCGGGCGCCGCTGATCGTGTGCAACCCGCCCTGGATCCCGGCCACGCCGCATTCCAGCCTGGACAGCGCGGTCTACGACCCCGGGAGCAGGATGCTGTTCCGCTTCCTGAACGGACTGCCCGACCATCTGGAGCCCGGCGGTGAGGGCTGGCTTGTCCTCTCCGACCTGGCCGAGCACCTTGGCCTGCGCTCGCGTGAGGATCTGCTGGCCGCCATCGGTGCTGCAGGGCTGAAAGTGGTGGAGCGGCTCGACACGAAGCCAACGCACCCGAAGGCGTCGGACCGCGACGATCCCCTGTTCGAGGCGCGCGCGGCCGAGGTCACGTCCCTCTGGCGGCTGGTTCGCCGTTAGCCCTAAAAAATTTTGTAAGACCGCAGAATGCTTGCGGCCGAGGTTGCGTTCCTGGGGTGGCAGAAAATGGAAACACCAAGCGAAAACTGCGACGACGAAGTGCCCGGTTTGCGGCCACGAATCATGGCGCATTATCTACGGCATGGTCATGCCCGACGCAGTGAGCAGGACCCCAAAGCCGAATTTGCCGGCTGCGTAATCGTCCCCGAAGAGCGCTTCTACCCTGCCACGGGCAAAGTTGAAAGCGGCATAGCCAAATGGGCGTGCCAGAAACCCGAGTGCTGCCATCGTTGGTGATGAAGCCGCACCAACATATCTAGCCCGCTACCGGAGCCTTCGCGGCCCGCGGGGCGTAAATTCACTAGCCAAGGGCCCGGACGCTGGACGTGATCCGGCAGCCGGCCACGAACGTTCCCCGGGCGCCGGCGTCGGTCCAATACATGGGTGCCCAGCCGATGAAGCCCCGGCCACCAGGGCCACGTCGGCGTAGGCCATGAGCCCGGCCGCGGGTCCGTGCCGAAGCCGCCGCGACGCCGAGGTGCCCCTCGCCCTCGTGGAGGTTGAGCGCCAGGCGGTGCCGGCAGTCAGCGCGCCGAGGCGGTCGGCGAGCTCGTGGAGTTCCGGCCTAGCTCCGGCCAGATGCTCTCCCCGGCGAGCAGGCGGGCAACCTGCCCAAGGCCGAGGTCGACGTCGTTCGCCGCCTTTGGTGCGTCCCGCGCCGGAAGTTCCTCGTCCGCCGCCTCGAGCGCTGGCCGGGTGCGCCCTTCGTCATGCACCTTTGCCGGGCATGCCGTGGGGCCTCCAGCCCAGGAAGGCCGCCGCAGCCTGTGGCTACCTCGCCGCTGCTCCGGAGGTGGCCTCCTCGGCTTCATCGCGGATTTTCTTAGGCGTTTCCTCGTTGACGGGGCTGACGAACTTGTGAATCATCGAGCCGATTCCCTCGATGGTCGTCGTGAGTACGTCCCCCTCCGAAAGATAGATCTGCGGAGACCGCCCAAGCCCTACGCCCTCTGGCGTACCTGTGAAGATCACGTCGCCCGGATAGAGGGTTACGATCTTGGACAGGTAGGAGACAAGCTGCGGAACCGAGAAGACCAGGTCCGAAGTCCGGGAATCCTGTACCGATTCCTCACCCTTGAGGCAGCTCACCCGCAGGTCATCCGGGTTCTCGAATTCATCCGTGGTCACAAGCCAAGGGCCTATGGGAGCGTACTTTTCGAACGACTTGCCCATGCTGAACTGCGGTGAGGTACCTTCCAGTTGCACCTGGCGATCCGAAATGTCCTGCCCTGCAGTCAGGCCAGCCACATGTTGCCACGCGTCTGCTTCGGATACATTCCTTGCCTCCGCCCCTATGACTGCGACCAGCTCAACCTCCCAGTCGACGGAGTTGCCGGATAGCTCGATCGTTCCGGACGGGCCCGTTATGGCGCTGGGGAACTTCGTGAAGACCATCGGGACGGAAGGCACTGGCAGGCCAGATTCCTTGGCATGGTTTACGTAGTTCAGACCAATAGCAAAAACTTGGCGGGGGCGAGGCACTGGTGAACCGAGGGCGTCAAAGTCGAACGGGGCCGACGACGAGAGGTCGGCAGTGCGCGCCCAGCCGACGAATGCTTCCCATTCGTCATACACAGACTGCGGATCGGGGCCGAAACGTCCACCGCTCGCAGCCGCAACATCCACGGCCCCTTCCCCGGTGACGATAGTGAGTCGGTTGGTAACGTTTGCGATGCGCACTTATGTTCCTCCTGGTTATTGGTCTTAGGCTGCAATGTTTGCTGCGGCGCGAAGTTCGTAGAGCAACTGGAACTCCCCGCCGGAGCCTATCGTCTTCGGATCGATCCCGGACCCTTCGATTCCCTTGCCGAATTCCTTGATTACGCGCTCTGCATCGACGCCTGTTTGCAGTTCGGCGAGAATTGTCCAAGACGCGGGCAGTGCGCTGGCGGTTGCGCGGCCTTCCCGGGTTGAATCTTTCGCGGAGCTCACTGCGGCGTCTGGTTCCATCAGGCACGCGGTGTGTACAAGGTGTCCTGCGATCACACCCGGCAGCAGCGTATCTGCGATCAGCGTCCGCAACGGTTGTTCGTGGCGACGCTCGGGCGAAAGCTCGATCGCCAGTACGCGGCTGGAGGAACCGAAACCGCGCTGTACGCTGATGACGCAGGCTGCCCGCCGGAACTGCCGGAAGGTGGGGATAACGCGTTGGGTCAGTTCGGTCGGGTTGTTGAGCCGGTGAAGGTATTCCGGCGAATTCAATACCGAGAGGTCAGCTGTCTCATACACGGTGAGGTAGTTTGCTTCCGCTGAATCGGGTTGGTCAGTTGCTATGAAACGGCGGGCGCGCATAAAACCCGGTGTTGAAACCCGTTCCGGCACATGTTGGTAGTTGTACCAGTCATCGAATGTGGGTACGTCGCTGCGCCCGACCGTGATCCAGTTGACCAAGGCCGCCGCGCCCGACAGTGATTGAAAATGCACGGATAGTTCCTTTCTGAGGCCCGGCTATCTTGTCCGTGGTGGACAGGGGATCAGCAGCTGGGACGTGTCTTTGGCAGTGCCAGGATCGGCGGGACGCGAAGGCGGCGGCCGGGTTGGCTCGGTCGCTGCGGCCAAGCGTGAGGCGGCGATGCAGTTGCTGATCCGGCGGATTTCTGCGTACCCGGCCCGCTCGCTACCAGTCGTGGCGGTTGATTAGCTAGAGAGCATTGGCCCTTGTGAGGTTTTCAAGCTGATGCGAGCCTTCGTCCGGTGTCCATGGCGTCAGCTGTTCCGGGCAGACGATTGCCCTGCCATGGATTTCGCCCTTTTCCATTGCCGTGAAGGCCTTTTGCACGTCAGCGAGCGGATACTTGCGGGTCACGACCTGATCCAGTGCATACCCTCCGGTCTTGGCCATGTCTACTACGAGCGGCAGATCGCTTCGGGTTCGTGCGCCGAAGGAACCCACGATTGACTGTCCTCTCCGGACGAGGGGCGTAATCGGAACCGAAGCGGTCTGGGCACCCGCAGCGATCCCCACAGCCACCATTCGTCCCCCCTCGCTGAGAAGGAAAATGGCTTGGGCAAAAGTCGCCGGGTGACCTAGTGCTTCGAACGCAACGTTTGCACCTCTCCCTCCCGTCAGCCGCCGTACCGCTTCTACGGCATCCTCTTTGCCTGAGTTGATGATGAAGTCAGCCCCCAAGGACTTCGCTGCTGCAAGTTTGGCGTCGCTTATGTCGATTGCGATGATGGGAGCGGCGCCGGCAAATTTTGCGACTTGGATGAGGCTCGATCCGACCCCGCCAACAGCAACGATGGCGACGGATTCCCCGGCCTCAAGCCGGGCAGCGCGGGTGACTGCCCCGAATGCGGTGAAAGCCGCGCAGCCCAGGACGGCGGCCTCTTCCAGCGGAAGCTCATCAGGCACCGAGGCTAGAGCTGAAAGCGGCACGACTGCATATTCAGCCATGCCGGCCATTGAGTACATGGAGAGGCGGCTGTTGTCAGAGCGGCGAAGTCTGGAGGTCCCGTCGAACAGGTTTCCGTGCAGCCGGTTCTCCTGGAAGAACAGTTCGCACAGGTCGTCGCGCCCCTTGCTGCATGAGTCGCACTTGGTGCATGGCATGATGAATGCCCCGACCACCCGGTCTCCCACAGCTCTTTCCGAGTGGAAGGTACCTTCGCCGATTGCAACGATGGTTCCGCTGATTTCATGGCCGAGCACGGCCGGCGAGGGAAACGCCACTTCGCCCTTCATCACGTGCAGGTCGCTATGGCAGACCCCGCAGGCCGCAATCTTGACCAGGGCTTCGTCCTTTTGCGGTTCCGGGGTAGGAATCGACTCTACGTTGAGCCTGGCCCCTTCGCCGTCCCACACGGCCGCCTTCATCGTGGCCGGAATGACCGGCCCTTGTGGTTCTTCCTTGATCATTTGCAATCCCTGTCTGGTTAATGCGGTGCTAGGCCGCGGCAAAGCTGCGGTCGGAGTTTGGGGGCTTCGGTCTTCTCACCGCCTGGGTTTGTCAGCCGGACCCGGTAAGCGGGAACTCACGCTCCGGCTCACCGCTGGCCCAAAGTATGGAGGGAATCGGCCAAGCCTTTCGACGTGCCCGAGGCCTTCACTTTGCGGCTTCCGTCCGCGGTAATTACCTTGTTGGTGAGTACGCCAATGCCCTCGATTGATACTTCGACGACGTCGCCAGCGTGAAGGAATGCAGCCGGGTGTCGTGTAAAGCCCACTCCCGCTGGTGTTCCAGTGATGATGACGTCTCCGGGTGCGAGCGGCCAAACGGATGAGACATGCCGCACGATGTCCACGACACCGAAAATCATGTGGCTGGTTGATGAGTCCTGGCGTCGCTTCTGGTTTACAGACAGCGAGATCTTGAGATCCTCCGCGCACCCGAGTTCGTCGGCGGTCACCATAAGCGGTCCCATGGGACCGAAGCTCGGAAAGGATTTCGCCGCCATCCATTGGCTTGTCCGCCGCTGCCAGTCCCGGGCCGTCACGTCATTCATGATCGTGTAACCGGCGATGGCATTCCGCGCTTCATCGACATCGGCATGGAATGCCGGCTGTCCGACGACGATTGCGAGTTCTGCCTCATAGTCCACTTCCTGTGATGCTTCAGGCAGGATGATGTCACGCCCGGGCCCCACAATGCAGGATGGGTGCTTAGCGAAGACGACGGGTTCGGATGGGCGAGGTGAACCGGTTTCGGCGGCATGATCCTCATAGTTGAGGCCAATTCCGATCAGGGATCCGGGGCTTGGTACCGGTGCGAGAATCTCCACCTCCGCTGCAGGCAACCAGTCTTCGGGCCTGGATCCAGCCGCCAGCTCGCTTAAGCGGCCCTTCCAATATGTCCAGTCCTGTAAAACGTCGCGCATACTCACAGCACAGGTCATGTCCTCGGCAGCGGCCCACGAGGTTACCGGCAGCACCTTGGAACCGTCAGCGCTTTCCCGGACTATGGCAAGTGCAGCAAATCCGGACTGATCGTAGGAAATGAGCTTCATGTCATTTCCTACGAAGGATTCTTCACGGCCAACAGGCGGCGGATCTCGCGGCTGACATGATCCACTTCGGGATGGTCCTCGTCGTCCAGCCGCCGGGGTCGGTCGCGATTGAGCTCGAACTCGGCGAGGATGCGTCCGGGCCTTCCTGAAAGGACGATGACCCGGTCTGAAAGCAAAGTGGCTTCCGCGATTGAGTGGGTGATGAAGAGAACGGTGGGACGTCGTTCAATCCACAGCGCTTGCAGGTCGTAGCACATCTGTTCGCGGGTGAGGGCGTCAAGGGCTCCGAAGGGCTCGTCCATGATGATAAGGGGAGGTTCATGCAGAAGCGCCCGGCAGATGCCGACCCTCTGTTGCATGCCGCCGGAAAGCTCATGTGGGCGGTGATTTTCGAATCCGGAAAGGCCCACCTGGGCGAGCAGAGCCTTGGCTTTCGCGGTGGCCTCCTCTTTGGGCATGTCCCTCATCTCGGCTTGCAGGAGCACGTTGGAGATGATCGTCCGCCAGTCCATTAGGAGCGGATTCTGGAAAACGATCCCCAGATCTGAGTGGGGCTTCGTGACCGTGATTCCTCCGACTCGGACGCTGCCGGACGAGGGGCGGATGAGCCCGGCCACTGCCTTAAGGAGCGTCGATTTACCGCATCCGCTGGGCCCCACGACGGATACGAACTCCCCGGCCTTGATCTGCATCTTAATCGGTTCCAAGGCCCTTACGGTCTTGCTGCCCGATTGGTACTCGATCGACAGGTCCTGGATATCGATCGGTGTCCCTGCGCTGCGCTTCATGTTCACTGCCCCTGGCGTTACCGTGTGGCTCATTGTGCGTGCTCATTGGTGTAGTAGAGATCGAGCGGCTTTTCCTGAAGGCCCGTGTTTTCGACAAGAATTTTTTGGGTTTCTTTCCAGTCTGATTCTTCCGTCACGCATGCAGGCTTCCCCTCGGTGGCCTTTGTGTGCAGCAGCGGGATAGTGGCCTCGATCTGCTTCAATGCCAGCTCCCTATCGAAGCGCGGCACACCTTTTACAAAGTGGTCGGCTGCCTTCGCTGGGTTCGCCACCACGAAATCGACAGACTCCTGCGTTGCTTTGATGAAGCGGTCGAGAAGCTCCTTGTTCTGGCTAGCCCAGCTCGTGTTGGTCACGATCGCCATGCTGAGCGTGTCCACGCCAAGTTTCGAGAACGAGAGATAGTCCATGTCTTTGCCCGAACTCTGCTCGACTGCGGGGAGCTGCAGGGTGTAGTAGCCGAGAAAAGCATCCGAGGCTCCTGTCAGTACCGAGTTCTGCTTCGCTGCAGGGTCGGACAGGCCCACCAATTTCACGTCGTCCTTGGACATACCGTTCTTCGCGAGGACTGCCGGAAATATTTGCGACAGCGAGTCGCCGGGCGTCACAGCCACCGTTTTTCCCGCCAAATCCCGGATCGATGAGATGCCCGCGCCGGCCGGGAAAATGGCAGACATGGGGTTGCGCTGTGCCAGAACGCAGGCTGACTTGACGGGTAGCCCCTTGCCCACGCCACCCATCATTGTCCCTGCATCGACGAGACCTACCGGGTCGCTGCCGGATGCCACCAACTGCAATGTCGAGGCAGATCCTGTTCCTTCTTGCGGCTGGAGTTCAATGCCGTGCTTGGCATAAATGCCTTCGACCATTCCGGCAAAAAACCATGGATGGTCGGCCGCTTCAAATGTCCAGTTCAGGCGGATTGGCAGCTTGTCCAATCCCTTGGCCTCGGATCCGGACGGGTTTGAAGCCGGGGTGGCGCAGCCGCTCAAAGCCATAATGGCCGATGCTGCCAAGGCGGTGAACGTAACTTTTTTTCGTGCTTTCACGAGAACTCTCCGATGGGTTCTAGGGAATAAGGACTGTGGTTAGAGAGCAGGTCCGGTGGTGACCGCTGTCTCGGCGCGCTGGGATACGTGCCAGGGAATAGCAAGGCGTTCGATCAACGTCACCGTGTAGTAAACGATCAGACCGAGGACTGTGAGGATGACGATGGCCGCAAACAGCAAGGGCGTGTCCAGGTTGGCGTTCGCCCGCAATAGCAGGTAGCCGAGACCCTCCGTGGCTCCGACGAACTCCCCGACCACTGCTCCGACGACTGCCAACGTTATGGCAACCTTCAACCCGGAAAACAAGTGGGGTAAGGCGGCCGGGAGGCGTACCTTCGTGAAAATAGACCACTTGCCGCCACCCATCGACCTGACCATGCTGGCCATCTCGGGGCTGGAAGAGCGCAGGCCGGTCATAGTGTCAAGCAGGATCGGAAAGAAGCAGATCAAGAACGTGACCAGTACTTTGGGCACGATGCCGAAGCCGAACCAGACGACGAAGAGCGGAGCCAGCGCAATCTTCGGTACGGTCTGTAGCAGAACAAGGAACGGATAGACGATCGTCTCGAACCACTTGAACGAGACGATCAGCATGGCCACGGGAACGCTAATGAGTACGGCGAGTATGAATCCGGTAAGGACCTCGAATGTGGTCACCAGCGTTGCATTCCACAGATCTGCCCGTTCGGTCCAAAGAGTGTTTGCCACTTCCGTGGGCAAAGGCAGGATGTACGTGGGGACTTTCAACGATGTCACCAGGACTTGCCAAAGAAGAACGGCGGCGATTCCTACCACCACAGGCATGATCCAAGTCCGATGTTTACCCCAGGCCGCTGCAGCACGGCGTGTTCCGACAGGTCTGGATGCAGGCCGGGGTTGCCTGTCCGTAACGCTCAATGTCATTTGATTGCTTCCTGGCTTGTCGCGTCTGGGCTAGAACTGTCCATTGCGCTGTTGGAATTTTGTTGGTTTTCCTATCGTGGGTCCCTGCGCCTGTGTCCACTCAGATACTCGCTCGATCATCTGATGCAGAGTCACGGAGGGATAGCCGAACTCTCCCTGTAGTGCCGTTCCGTCCATGACATAGGCGGTTTCGTTTTCCTGGCCCTCGAAGGTCACTTCCTTGCCGAACCGCCGCCCGAATTGTTCGGCCAACCACCGGACAGAGACAATTTCCGGTCCTGTGATGTTCAGCTTCCGGGGAGGAGTCGAGGCAAGGTTCAGGCTGCGGATGGCATATTCGGCAACATCGCGCTGCCAGATAACGCTGGCATGGCTCATCTCCAGGCTTACCGGCTTCGAATCGAAAACCGTCTGGGCGATTTCCTGGAGGACCCCGTACCGGGTTTCGATCGAGTAACCGAGCCGGAAGATAAGCAGCGGGGTCTCATTCTTGAGGGCGAAGTGTTCGAATACCCGCTCCCGTCCCACGCAAGAAGCGGCGTATTCGCCGAGAGGACCTGGCGCGTCGGACTCTGTCGACCCGCCGTGGCGCACATCGGCCATGGGGTAGGTCAGGAGTGTCGAGAAGGCCACGATCCTGGAGTCCCGAAACTTTTGGGCGACACGGCCCGGAAGGTACGAATTCATCATCCAGGTGAAGTGCTCGTTGCCCGTCGTCCCGAATTTGGCGCCGGCCATGTAAATGACATTTTTGGTGTCCGGCAGGGAGTCCAGTTGCTGGTCGTCGGTGAGATCCACTGCCAAAGTCCTGACTCCATGAGAGTCAAGGAGGGTTCGGGTTTCGGGGTCCGAGAAACGGGCGATCCCGAAAACTTCCTTATTCAGGCCGGCCTTATCAATTGCCCGTTTCGCCATGATGGCGACGCTGGGGCCGACCTTTCCTCCGACGCCGAGTACCGCAATGTCTCCTTCTAGGGAGGCGATGTCCTGGATCAGTTCTTCGGAAGGCGTCGTCAGATCGGATTCAATGTCGAGAGGAAAGTTCATATTTTCTCCTTGCGGGTTCACGCACGTCGTCGTGCGTTGCTCCAATGCTGACATGTGGGAAAGACCCAAAGAAGAGGGCAAACCCCCACCGTTGGGCGCTATCATATTGTGATGGTTTCACAATCAGGGGCCCGCAGGTATGATCCGGACATTGCACGCTTGACGTCCGAAGTGGTGGACCTGATCTGGAACGAACTGCCCGGGTACTCGGCCGATATGTTGCAAAAGCCGGATCTGATCAGGTCTGTGGAACGCTACGTTAGGCTCACCATCAACGTGCTGCGACGCGGCGAAGCGCCCACATTCGGCGAGCTTGCGATAGAGAGTGATCTCGGAAGCCGGCGTGCGAAGCAGAATGTCCCATTGGAATCGGTCATTCTGGCGTTCCGCGTGACTGAACGGGTCCTCCTGCTGGATGTCTTGTCGGACCGCCATCGGTGGCCGCTAAAGTTGACCCGGCATTATGCGGATCTGGTAATTGACACCTTCGACCGACTTTCCCAGCACACGGTCAATTCATATCGTGAGACCTACTCCGTGCTGGAGTCGCTGCATGAACGCGCGCAGAGCGACTTGATGGATGCGCTCATAAGCGGTATCGCGCTTCATCCCGCGCAATTGTCGACGTGGGCGCAGATGCTTTCGGTGGAGCCCGGCCGCCCATACCTGGCGGTGGCCATAGCGACCGAGGGAGAAAAGGACCCTTTGAAGGCGCTTCGCCTGCGGACCAGGTTCACGCTTGCCCTGCAGCCGTCCGCTGTGGGGCCGGTCCTGTTCGGAGGAACCTCGGCAGCGCAAGTCGGCTTATTTTCTCCCGCTGGCCCGGTTGCCAGAGTGCTCGAAAATTTAAAGTCGACCATCGCAGGGCTTCACTGGGACGGGCGCCTCATCGTCGGTGTCGGCACTGTCGGCGAGGATCTCGCAAGTGCTGGCTCTTCTTGTCTTGAAGCCCTGTCGGCCGCGGATGTGGGCATGCGCCAAGAGCGGCGGCAAGCCGTAGTCACTTATGAAGCTGTCTTGGTCGACTCTTTGCTATTGGACCGGGCTAAGACCTCCGATGCTTTGATGGCCACCCGATTGCGGCCGCTGGAAGACCACCCGCATCTGCTGGAGACACTCCAGGCCTTGGTAGACAATGACTTCTCTCAATCCAAAACTGCGAGGAGCCTCTTTGTGCACATCAACACAGTGGCCCACCGACTGAAGAAGATACAGACTTTGACCGGGTACGATCCGCTACGGCTAAATGACCTGTTGGAACTTGCCCTGGCTATTCGCTACCGCAATCTGACGCGAGGGGATACGGCAGGCGCGGATCACTGAGCTGGCGAGAAGACCTTTTTATTAGTCGGGAGAGGCCTCTAATGAGCCGCCTTCTTTAGTCCCATGAACATCGTCCGGTGCAGGATGTCCACGTGCTTCCGGGCCACCTCCACGGCGTCCTGGACATCTCCGGCGCGGAGGCCTGCCACCAGGGCGATGTGGTCCTGGTTGGACTTGTGCAGCTTATCGATAGGGTAGGGGATGAAGTAGTCGTAGAGCTCGGCGAGCGTCTCGTGATAGACGTCGACGGCGGTGCCCATCCCTGACGCTGTCCCCACCAGTTGGTGGAACCGCTCGTCCGCCTGATGGTAGACGGACCAGTCGGTGGCCTCAGCCATATCCCGGGTCAGCCGCTCCAGCTCATCCAGCTGTTCTGCAGTGGCGTTGACCGCCGCGTAGTGCGTCACGGCGCATTCAAACAAAAGCCGCCGGTCCACCAGCCGGTTCACCGCCTGGGATTCGGCGGGGGATGCCGACAGTGAGGCCAGAACATCAGTCGGCGGCGCATCCGCCACGAACGTCCCGCCGGCCCGGCCGCGCCGGCGCACCACCACGCCCTGCTCCGCCAGGCTTGCCAATGCGCGGCGGGCGGTGATCGGACTGACCGAAAGGCCCAGGGCAACGTCCTCCTGGTCCGGCAGCCGCTCGCCCGGTTTCAGCAGCCCCAGAGATATCGCCATGCCGATCCGCATCCGCACGGCGTCCATGGCACTCCGGCGCTCCATGCCGGGCATCCTGCCGGCGCCGAGGGGCGGGGGCTCGACGGTGTCCTCCAGCTGACGGGTCATATCCGCTACTTTACGGCCCACGCCGGCCCCCTTCCCTTTATTGGATCATTCTGATCTAATAAAACCCGGATCACACCCCAACGCGGAGAAAAACCCATGCAACGCATCCTTCCCCTCGTCGCGGCCCAAGCAAGGCCCCGGCTCATCGGCGAGCCCGTCTCGGCCTTCGCCGATGAGGTCAAAGCAGCCCTCGAAGCCCAGCTGCACAGCAAGCTGGTGGTCTTCCCCGAGCTGCACCTCTTCGGAGATGAAAACCCCGACCTGCAGCGCACGGAAATCCTTCAAGAATCTGCCGAGCCGCTGGACGGACCACGGGTCAAAGAACTCAAACAGCTGGCGAAGGACCTCAACATCTGGCTGGTCCCCGGCAGCGTCTGCGAACGCGGCCCGGAAGAGCAGCTCTTCAACACCCAGCTGGTCCTGTCCCCGGAGGGGGAGCTCGCCGGCTACTACCGGAAAATCTTCCCCTGGCGCCCGTTCGAGCCCTACGATCCCGGTGACAAGTTCACCACCGTGGACCTGCCCGGCATCGGCAGGGTGGGCCTGAACATCTGCTACGACGCCTGGTACCCGGAGGTGTCCCGCCAGCTCGCCTGGATGGGCGCCGAGGTGATCCTCAACGTCGTCAAAACCACCACCCCGGACCGCAAGCAGGAGCTGGTTTTGGCCAAGGCCAACGCCATCGTCAACCAGGTCTTTATGGTCAGCGTCAACTGCGCCGGCCCCACCGGCCAGGGCAAAAGCATCATCGTGGACCCGGAGGGCAACACCCTCGCCGAGGCTCTCGAGGATCAACCGCAGCTGCTCACCGCGGAACTGGACCTGGCCGCCGTCGAGCGCGTCCGCACCCATGGCACAGAGAACCTCAACCGCCCCTGGTCGCAGTTCCGCGAGGGGGAGCCCGCCGTCGAACTTCCTGTCTACCAAGGCCGCATCAACCCGGCCACCTGGACACCGCCGTCCTACAAGCCCTAAGGAAACACCGTGACAACCACCCTCACCCGCACGCTGAAGCTGCCCTCGCTGGTCCTGTTCGGGCTGGCGTACCTGACCCCGATCATCGTCCTGGGGATCTTCGGCATCATCGCCGAAACCACCGGCGGCGCCGCGCCCGCCGCGTACCTCGTGGCGCTCGTGGCCATGCTGTTCACCGCGCACAGCTACGGCCGGATGGCCGTCGCCTACCCCGTGGCCGGCTCCGCCTACACCTACGTCCGCCGGTCGATCGATTCCCGCGTCGGGTTCCTGGTGGGCTGGGCCGTGCTGCTCGACTACCTGTTCCTGCCCATGGTCATCTGGCTCATCGGCGGCTCCTACCTGAGCGCGCAGTTCCCGGGCATCCCAATCGGCGTCTGGATTGTGGGCTTCATTGTCATTACCACGCTGCTGAACATCCTGGGCATCAAGGTTGCGGACAAGGCCAACTATGTGCTGATGGCGTTCCAGCTGCTGGTCCTCGTGTTCTTCGTGGCGCTGGCCATCGGCAATGTGGTGTCCGCCAACGGCGCCGGGGGACTGGCCAGCGGGCAGCCGTTCTTCAACGACACCGCCAGCTTCGCCACCATCTCGGCCGGCGCCGCCATCGCCGCCTATTCGTTCCTGGGGTTCGACGCCGTCACCACCCTCACCGAGGAAACCATCGACCCGCGCCGGACCGTGCCGCGCGCCATCATGCTCGTGGCCCTGATCGGCGGCGGCATCTTCGTGGCCGTCTCCTACGTGACCCAGCTCGTCCACCCCGGCGGGGTGTTCGAGGATTCGGCGTCCGGGGCCAGCTCCATCGCCCTGCAGATCGGCGGGCAGCTGTTCGGTGCCGTGTTCCTGGCCGGCCTGGTGGTGGCGCAGTTCGCCTCCGGCCTCGCCGCGCAGGCCAGCGCCTCCCGCCTGCTGTACGCGATGGGCCGCGACTCCGTCCTGCCCAAGGCGGTCTTCGGCCGGCTCAGCGAGAAGTTCCACACCCCGGTGGCGAACCTGGTGATCACCGGCGTCGTGGGCCTGATTGCGATCTTCCTGGACGTGGCGACGTCGACGTCGTTCATCAACTTTGGTGCCTTCACCGCCTTCACGCTGGTGAACGCCGCGGTGGTGTTCCACTATGTGCGCCAGTGCCGGGCCGGGCAGCAGCTGAACCCGGTGTCTTACGTGGTGGTCCCGGTGATCGGCGCCGTCATCTGCGCCTATCTGCTCTCCCGGCTGGACAGCAACGCCATTACGCTGGGACTGTCCTGGCTGGTGCTGGGCGTGATTGTCCTGGCCCTGATCACGCGGGGCTTCAAGGCGGCGCCGCCGGAGATGGCGGCGACCGAGAAGGCAACGGTCGAGGCGGCTGCCTGAGTCCGTTTCGTTTGTAGTTTGTAGTGTGGCCGGTGGGCCGAGGGAAGGAACTCTTGTGCGGATAGCGCTGGGGCAGCTGGAGTCGGGCGCCGACATCCGGGCCAACATCGCCGCGATCGACAGGTTCGCCGCCGAGGCAGCGCACGACGGCGCCGCGTTGATCGCATTCCCGGAGTACGCCACCTACGAGAAGAAGAAGGTGGACGCGACCTTCCCCGCGGTGGCCGAGCCGCTGGACGGCCGCGTCTGCCGGGAGCTCGCTGACATCGCCCGCCGCCACCGCATCGCGCTGGTGGCGGGCGTGGTGGAGACCTCGGAGGAGTCGGGCAGGGCATACAACACGCTGGTGGCTTTCGGGCCCGACGGCGGCCGGCTGGCTTCCTACCGAAAGATCCACCTTTTCGACGCGCAGGGCTTCGGGGAGTCGGAGTTCATCAAGCCTGGCCCGTCTACCGCGCCGGTGGTGTTCGAGCACGGGGGAGTGCGGTTCGGGCTGATGACCTGCTACGACCTGCGGTTCCCCGAGCTGGCCCGGTCGCTGGCCGACGCCGGCGCGCAGGTTCTGCTGGTCTGCTCGTCCTGGGTGCCGGGCTTGCACAAGACGGAGCAGTGGCTGGCGCTGAACGCGGCCCGGGCGATCGAGAACAGCGTGTACGTGGCAGGCGTGTGCCAGGCGCCGCCGGTGTCCGTGGGCCGGAGCGTGCTGGTGGACCCAATGGGTGTTGTGGAAGCGGACCTTGGGCTGGATCCCCGGGTGCGGACGGTGGAAGTTTCGCTGGAGACGGTGGAGCGGGTGCGGGAGTCGTTTCCGATGTTCCGGCAGCGGCGGCTGTAGGGCGGCTGGGTGCCAGAGCTTCACGAAGGCGAAGGCCCCCTGCATCCCATCACGCGGTTGTAACGGGCGGCACGGGCAGGTTTCACGTGGACCTCGACCACCAGGAGGCAGTGCTGTTTTAGTCTTTAGCCAGTGGCCTCGTCTTCCATTTGGCCCTAACGTCGATGCTAGGGGGACGATGTCTTGTCAGATGACTTGGTAACTGGGCTCCTGCCAGTGCTGGGCAGGTCCCTCAAACTGGGTTTTAACATCTTTGACGTCATGCATCACGGACTCCACGAGAAGCAGATCTCGAATGTATTCAGATGGTTGTTGGACCCCGAGCAGACGCACAACCTGGGCGACCGTTTTCTGCGGATCTTTATCGACGAGTTGAACCGGGTTTCGATGGGGAGCGAACCCCTCCCGCATGGCAGCTACTTGGTGCGTCAGGAGGTGGACACCTCGGTGGGCGGGGCGGGAGCGGACATCGCCGACCTTGTCCTTGAGAGCGAAGATGCGGTCATCGTCATCGAGAACTACTTCACCTCTGACGGTCATGGTCACAGTTACAGCGGTTACCTGGCGTTCAGCGTCCGGGACGGCAAGCGTGGCGTCGTCGCTCTTTTGTGTCGCGATGAGGATGTGTCCCTGCAGACCCTGGGGTGGGAGGACGCCGCGGTCCTCACGTATGGCAAGTTAGCTGAGGGACTGCTGGAACACGTCGGTGGCGACAGGGCTTATCAGCGGAAAAATCCCGATGCCTATGCGTTCATCGAGCAGTTGCACCGTAAGTTCGTTAGGGGAAGGGGTCGCGTGGGTGATCAGGAAGTGCTCAACTTCGTTGTTGCCATGTGTAACACCGGAGAGGTTCGCAGGTACCAATTGCAGCCCCAAGATGTAGCCGCTGAACGCTTTGCTGAAGATCTTGCCGTTCAGGCGAAGGAACGGTTTGGCGAGGGCCGCGACCTCCTTCAGCGAGCCAAGGGTCGCCTCAGTGCCTTCAGTGAGGGACCGCTCAGACGCCAACTCAACGCGACGCGCGGTGAGGGGTTTGTGCAGGGAGTCAACGCGAGATTCGCGGGGATATACCAGTGGACGATCAACATCGACGTGAAAGATGAATCGAACGACTTGGGCCAGTCGCGGCTCCAACTCAAGTTCGGGCCGTCAGCGTGGTTCGCCAACGAACAGGATCCGAGCTGGACCCGGACCGTCGATTCGAGCCAAGCGGACTACTCGCGATTGTTCCTTACGTGGCCCGGCGTCAAAGAAGTCCGTCAGTCGACCGTGACTATCCATGACGTGCTTGATGGCCTCGAACCCGCCGACCTTAGGCTCCACGACGAGATTAGTGGGTTCCTCAGCGGAAACTGAAGGCTGTCGGACGGGGGTGATTTCGGCTTGTGAAAATTTTCGGTGAGATACAACACACACCGCTAAGCTGCTGACGGCCAAAGGGAAGTTCTTGGGTTACAAAAAACGCTTATCCATAGGAAATTCTTGTAACTTGTCAGAATGTCCGTCACTGCGGCTAGGTTTCCGCTATGACCGAAAAGGGAAAAGCAAGGAAATCAGCTGTGACAAGCCGCTGCCCGGTGTGCGGGCACGAATCCTGGCGCATCATCTACGGAATGGTTATGCCTGACGTCATCGAGCAATATCCGAAAGCGGAATTTGCCGGCTGCGTCATTGTGCCCGAAGACCGCTTCTACTTTGCTACCGGCAAAGTTGAAAGTGGCATAGCCAAGTGGGCTTGCCAAAATGACGAGTGCCGCCACCGCTGGTGGTAGACGGCACTCGTCACTTTACGACTCGGCCTGTGCTTTGGTGTGCCGTGCCTGACGGCGGATTTCAGCATCTCCGGTTCGGCAGAAGATCAAGACCAGTTCACTCACTTTTTGACCGGTGATGCCCTCCACCATGCCTGCATAGGTCGACAGCTGGCGCCAGTAAGCCGCCAGGGTCTCCTGCGTGACACTGATGTCAGTCTTGAAGTCGGCGATGACCAAGGTTTCGTCGTCCTCGCGGTACATCAGGTCAATGATGCCCTCGAGAGTCATTCCGTTGTGGGGTGTGACCACGGGAAGCTCAAGCCAGTGCTCCCGGTCAGCCGCACGCTGTACAGGCGTGCTGCGTAGTGAAGAACGGGCACGTTCAGCCAGGCCAGCGGGATCTGCCAGGCCAGATCCGCTGGCGATCCTTTCGGCGAGCACTTCGAGGTTCTCGCTGTCTCGCAGGTCACTCAGCTCGAGCAGCCGGTGAAGAGCCGTACCGAATTCCTTGCCATGTTCCCGGCCGGACGCTGCCGAGGACGGCAGCGCACCGTCCTCATCAATGCTCACAAAATGCGGGGTCCTCTCGCTCTCGGACGCGGCCAAGTCGTCACCTCCCTTGGCAATCGCAGTGACGGACGTAGATGACACGAGGGCTGAAGTCTCCTGCCAAAGATCCCGCTGTTGCCGCCACTCGTCAAACGTTTTGACGGGCTGGACTTCGTGGGCTGTCCTCGCCTGGAGCGGCATGTCCTCTGGAACACGAAGATCTGGCGCCGGAACAGCGTCGGCTGCCTCTTTGAGGAACTGGCCGAGACTATTCCTGGCGTTCACGTAGTGGGAAACCACAAGGTGGCTTTCCGCGCGGGTGCATGCAACGTAAAGCAGGCGGCGCCGTTCTGCATCATCGAAGTCCTTTTCGATGTCCTCAGCGGTTCCGTATCCTGCGGACCGTATGTCGCCGATGAAATGCACCTGTACTTGTGAGCTCTGATCCCAAAGGGCTGCCGCCTTCTGGTTGTTGGGTCCGGAGCCTGTACCGGCGAGAATCACCATTGGGAACTCGAGCCCTTTAGAAGCATGGATGGTCATGATCCTGACGGCCTGGACGTCCGTTTCCGGCACTACAGCTTCTTTGACCCGTGAGTTTTCCTCCTGCTGCACGGCCGCCCACACCAGGTAATCGCGCAGGCTGCCGTGGGTGGCCTCCGTCCAAGCCCGTGCTTGATCGATGACAAAGCGTAGCCGTCGCCAGACGTCCCGGTAGCGCGGTGCATCAATGGCTGCCTCGAGCATGCGTCGGTCAGCAGCGAGGTGCTCCATAATTTCGGCCGGTGTCATCACCTCTATCTCCCGGCACAGGGCGGCAAGATAAGCGATGGCGTGTGCGACGGTGGAATTTTCAAGCGCATCGGGCGCCTCCGCAAAGAGGTTCCAGCGGCCTCCAGCCCGCTTCCACTCGAACAGTTCATCATCACCGCACCCGAACATCGCCGACCGCAGGGACAGCACAAGCGCCGCCTCATCCGCGGTGTTGGAGATTGCCCGCATGGCGAGCAGCAGATCGGTCACTTCCTGCGTCGAGTAAACCAACGACGAAGCCTCAGCCCGGTATTCGATGCCGGCGTCGTCGAGTGCATCTTCGAGGGCGGCGAGGGCGGTCCGGGTGGGGATCAGGACACAAATGTCCTTCAATTCAACAGGCGAACTTGTAAAGCCGTCACCCGATCGCTTGCTCTGCTTCTGCCAAGCTGAAAGACCTGCGGTACCGGTCGCGATTCTGATGGCTGCGGCAACGTCGGCAGCTTCCTGCCGGCGCATGCTGTCTGCAGAAACCTTTCCCGATTCGTCGGCCTGTGCGCCGCCGCGACCGATGATTGAGACGGCTGGACCGTATGCATCGCTCCATTCCGGTCGCTGGGGGTCGGGACTTAGCGCTCGGTATTCCGGCTGGACCGTGCCGTTCGCCGTGATGAGCTCGCCGAATGTGCCGTTGATCCACTCAAGCAGTTTTCCCGTGGACCGGAAGTTGGTCTGGAGAGAAGCGGTCTTGGAATTCCTGTCTTCTGAAAAGCGCTGCTGTGCCGCGAGGTAGGTGGCGATGTCGGCCCTGCGGAAGCGGTAGATGGACTGCTTCGGATCCCCGACCGTAAACAGCCGGCCTGGGGGTACGCTGAGCTGCTCCCAGCCGTCGGGCCCACAAACCTCACTAGCGGCAATCCGCGTGGCCAGTTCAGCCTGGATAGGGTCCGTGTCTTGGAATTCGTCCAGCATGATGCAGCGGTAGCGATCATGCAGGACAGCATGGACAGCCTGCTTGTCCTGGCCGACAAGGAGGTCCCGGGCGTGAATGAGGAGATCGTGGTACTCAAGCTCGCCGCTGCGCTGGCGTTCGTGAGCCGCCTGAAGAAGGACCTCGGCCATGGCGGCGGTAACGGTTTCAACGGCGGGCTGCACAAAGCTGTTGCGCAGGGCTATCGCATCCTGGGCGAGATCTTTGCAGGAGCTCCGCACATCGGCGACGTTGATGGACCAGTTGCCCCTTTGCCCGATACGAGAGTCGGGTCGCGGCACCGCATGGAGCAATTCGAGGACAAGTCCCAGTTCACCTGTCTCCGCCTCCGCAAGGCGGCCGTGCCAGCTCTTGATGAGTTGGATGGCGGCCAACAGTCTGTCAGCAGGGTCGGTGCAGTGGTCGGAATGGGCGACAACGTCAGTGGCCTTGTGCAGAAGGGGCTCCAAGTCAACTGCCGGAATGGTGCGCTTCCGGGGAGGATGGCTTTCCAGCCGGTCCCAGTTGGCGTCCAGGTCAACCGCAACGTTTTGCAGGTGATCCAGCGAAACGCCGACGGCGAGCAGTATACGGAGTGCGTCGTCCATGGACGAGTCGGCGAACAGTTTCTGGCGGGCATCTTCCCACCGCCGCGTGAACGCAATCTGGGACCGCAATTCATCCACCACGGTGATCAGGGGAGGGACTCCAGCCTCGATGGGATGTTCGCTGATGATGCGTGCTGCAAAGGAGTGAATGGTGCCAATGGGAGCCGTATCCAGCTGGTCGAGCGCCCGCCGGCGCAGGTCTGTGGGGCTGGCATTCGTTAGCTGCCGGCGGACCCGTTCCCGGAGCTCACCTGCTGCCTTTTCGGTGAAGGTGATGGCTGCCACGCTCTTGAGTTCGACGCCGGCGTCAACCATCGCGCAGATGCGCTCGACGAGTTCATGCGTCTTGCCGCTGCCTGCACCCGCTTCAACGAAGACGTTCGCTTCGAGCTCCTGCTCGATCAGCGTTCGGTCGGTCTGGTCTGTGAGGTCCATGAGTTCCGGGTTCATTTCTCCGCCTTCAGGAGCTGGGCATAGGGCTGCAGTTCGGGGGCGTTTTGCAGCTTAAGCCATTGCTGGCCAAGCTCTTGGGCGCCCATCATGGTGGTGAAGTTGACGTATCGGTCGGACTCGGGCCGTGGCGGGAAGACTCCGTTCCGCAGCGCAGAAATGATCAGACCCACATCCGCGCGCAGTTGCTCCACAACCTCGTCAGTCACGGTGTAACCGATTCTCTTGAAACCGCCCGCTTTCGAGATGAACCAGTATTCCGCTGCGACATCGGACGAATTGTCGCGGAGGGTCCGGGCAAACAGTCCGTAGACGGGAAGCTGGTACCGAGTGCCAGCGGCAGTCGGGTGCTTCGCGAGCGGCTCATAATCTTTCGACTTGCCTGTCTTGTAGTCGATCACCCGGACACTGCCATCGGAATGCTGGTCGATCCGGTCCACCTTTCCCCGGAAGCGAACCGTAGTGCCGTCGTCGAGAGTCAGTTCAACAGGCGGGTGGCTGTCCGTGTCCTCGGGCCCGAAGGTCGCCTCTTCGGCGAGATACTTCCAGCCTTCGGTAAAGCTGTCTTGGTCGTCCGCCAGCACACGCTTTAGGTCTTGGCGGAGCATGGCCTGATTGCGGTCCCACACGTGGCTGAGCCATGCCGGATTTGCGACGTCCTCAAAAGCGGAGTCTGCCAACTCCATAAGGCGGTCCGACGACGGCGGAAGGCCGTCTTTCGTGATGCTGCGAACGTAGTCTTCCAGCACTCGGTGAACTAGGTTGCCCCGTTGCTGTGGCGAAATCTGCACTTCGAGTGCCGAGTCCTCCAAGATGCTGACTTTCAGGACGTGTTTCATGAAGTAGCTGAACGGGCTGGTGACCCATTCCTCAAGTCGGGTGGGGGACAGTGGCTTTTCGGGGTCCGCGATGATCCCCGCAAATGCACCGAGGTTGCCGTTGAACCTGGAGAAAATGCCATCCCGCCTGTCGCGGGTTGCAGCCAGCGCATGCTGCAGCGCCCTGTCCTCTTCCAATACGGAGGTGCGCTCCTCGGCAGTAAGGATACGACGCAGCCGCCATTCCTGGGCTGTGGGGGGCAGCGCGTCGGAGGCGGGTGCGCCGTTCTCGATGCCGTGGGCGAAGGACCGCAGCTGGTTCTGTGGCTCAGGCTTGCGGTTGATCCAGCGTGACACTTCGTAGCTCCCGGAGCCGCGCAGGTCCCCGCGGGGGCTGGTAATGAACGGTTCCGATCCTGTAGCGAGGGCAGCAAAGAACTGCTCCTTGCTGGCTTCGGCACGTTGCTCCACCGTTGGGAGACTCCCGCCCAGCATGGCACGGGCGCTGTCCGGAAGCAGAGGGTTCTCCCGTGTCCGTGCTGGGGCAAGCCCTTCCGCAACCCCCATAAGAAAGACGACATCAAGGTCCCTGGCGACCGCATCAGCGAAACTGCCCACGACAACCCCCGTGCCGCTTTTCCCGGTCCAGCGGCCTTTTGAGGCTACGCCGTCTTCCAGGGCGCTTTGTAGGAGCGTCGGGCGGGGCAAAGGGCCGACAAGGTCCAGATGCCGGAGATCCGAGGCGGCTTCGACCAGCGCGTCGCGGGCAGCGCTTTTCTCCGGACGTTCGCCAGCGCCCCGGGGACCCATGAAGTCCTCAAGAAGTGAGATCAGCGACGCGGAGGCGTCATTCCATGAGGCAGCAGCTAGGACCTGGCTTATCCGTGCCGCAAGGGCCTCTTTGAAGGACTGGAAGATCCGGAACTTTTCAAGGTAGTCCGCGTGGGCGGAGGTGTCTGCTCCTGCATAATCCTCTTCGGCAGGTGGATTTGCATAGAACCTTTCACATGCTGCGCTACTGGGCAGTTTCTGCTCATGCCAGGAGAAGGCACCCTCCGCATGGATTTTCAGGATGGCGCGTTCGTCGAGTTCCTGCGGGTCCAGTTTCAGCAACTGAAGGAGGCCGCGTGTCAGGGGCGAGTCCATGAGCCGGTGGGCTGATGGTCCGACGAAAGTGACTCCGGCCTGGCTGAGGCGCTGGGTGAGCAGCGCGGCGTAGGGCTGGGAGGCCGAGTGGAATATTCCGATACGGTGGCCCGGGGTCCCTGCTGCAAGCCGCTCGACGACGAGGCGCACCACGGCGCGGGCTTCATCGTCGGCGTCGGACGCTGTCAGAAGTGTTACGCCATTCTCTGCCGAGCCGGCCGCCGTGAGATGCTGCATTCCGGCCCCGTTGAGGCTCGCTCTGAAGATTGCCTCGCCGGGACGGTTTTCTGTACCGAGCATGAATCCGATAATGGTGCCGAGCCGCTGCGTCACGGTCTTGGTCCCGAGCTTGTTGCTGGCAAGGGTAAAAGCCTCATGGTCCGTGAACCACCGCCGGCCCAGAGCCTCCTTTGCGGCCCCGTGAAGCCGGAGCACTTCCTGCATGAGCTCGGGGAGTTCCGGGTCGGCGGGATCGGGAACCGCGTCGAGGAGCTCGGCTGTCCGGGCTATCGCACGGGCGGTCGAGGGCTGGTCGGCGACATCCTTAAAAAGCCCTGGTTCGTGCAGCAGGACCCGGCTCACGGCTCCAAGCCGGAGGACGGGAAGAAGGGGACGTCGCCCGTTCACAGCGTCGTCGTCGGCGATAAGTTCGGTTGCGAGGTCCTTGAGCGTGAACGCCCTGACCCCCACACTCCCGGCGCC
Organism: Arthrobacter sp. AB6; assembly: GCF_031844545.1. NCBI lineage: Bacteria > Bacillati > Actinomycetota > Actinomycetes > Micrococcales > Micrococcaceae > Arthrobacter > Arthrobacter sp. AB6. The sequence goes on along the minus strand of NZ_JAUZVL010000010.1, from coordinate 56,967 downwards.
CCCGTTGAGGGTCCTGCCCAGGTAACGGGTCACGTCCAGGCCTGCGGCATGGGAAGGGACCAGGATGGTGACGGGAGTCAGCGGATCGGCGGCCTGGGCATGGCTGATCAATGCTTCCAGCTCGGCCAAAGCGAGACTCACCGAAGGGAAAATCGTGCAGGTCATGCAACACCACCATAGTTGTACTCGCGTAGGGACTGGGATCGTTTTGGTTCTCGGAGCAGAGCCATGGTCTTCGACTCGATCTGGCGGATGCGCTCTCGTGTGACGCCGTAGGCCTTGCCGATGGCATCCAGGGTCTTTTCCTCGCCGTCGTCCAGGCCGAAACGCATCGCAATGACTCCGGCCTCCCGTTCAGTCAGCGTGTCCAGGACCGCATGCACCTGGGCCGTTAGCTGTTCCTTGGCGATCTGGTCAACGACATCCACGTGCCAGGGATCGAGGAGCTGGTCCGCCAGCGGCTCGAGGCCCCCCTTGCCGTCGGGGACAAGGTACTCAAGCGAGCGTACAGGCTGGTCCAGCGCCAGAAGATACTCCACTTTTGCAGTCGACTGATCCGTGAGCTTGCCGAGTTCCTCAAGGTTGTATTCGAGCCCCTTCCGGGCCGCTTCACGCTGAATTGCCTGCACTTTGTGGATCTGCTCCACCATGTGGACCGGGAGCCGGATGACCCGGGCCTGGTCGGCCAGCGCCCGGGTGACAGCCTGCCGGATCCACCACGTCGCGTAAGTCGAAAACTTGTAACCCAGGGTGTAGTCGAACTTGCACACGGCCCGATGCAACCCGATATTCCCCTCCTGGATCAAGTCCAGCAGGTCCATGCCCTGATACACGTATTTCTTGGCGATGGAAATGACCAGCCGGAGGTTCGCCTCGAGCAGGGCGTCCGCGGCGCGTCCGCCGAGCAAGGCAATGGTGCGGAGTTCCCTGGATTCTTTGCGGCCACGTGCGGTGCCGTCCGCCAGCAGGTGCGCAGCGTAAAGGCCGGCCTCGATGTCTTTTGCTAGCTCCACTTCCTGCTCGGCTGTCAGCAGGTCCGCGCGCCCTGCCCGCTGCAGGTAGTCCGAAACCCCGTCGTCGCTGAAGCCCTCGAGCCCCTGAAGCTCCTCCAGCCAGCCGGAGTCGTCGAGATCAAACGACGTCGGCGCCCTCTCGTCGTCCTCCTCCACGGAAGGCTCCACCACCGGCTCCAGCTCACTGCCGACCTCCGGACCAGCGCCGTTCCCGGGCGTACCCGCCGCGGGCTCACCGGGCTCGGGCCGTGAAGCCTCTTCAAGGTCGGCCTGGCGGAGGAACTCCTGCAACCCGTCCTGGTCCGTCCTGATGTCGAAGAACCCCACGTTGCGGGCGAAGGGCAGAACCTTGCCCAGGAACTCCTCGCCCTGGACGTCCGGGTCCTCCACGGTGCCCTTGGAGTAGAGGACAACCAAACGTCCGGGCCGCCCGTCGGCCTTCTTGCGGATAACGCGGCCGAGCCGCTGCACCATCTGGCGCTGGCTGCGGTTGGCTGCAACGATGATCCCGAGGTCGGCCTCGGGTACATCGATGCCTTCGTCAAGGAGCCGCGGCGCCGTAAGTACCTGTGATGCGCCGGTGCGGAAATCCTCCAGGCCCTGCCGGCGGTCATCCTTGGCCATGCCGCTGAACACGGCTGACGCCGTCGACCCGAGGGACGTATACAGCTCCTGTGCCCGCCGCGCAGACTCCTGGGTCTGTGTGAAGACCAAGGTCCCGCGGGACCCATCAACCGTTCCCTTCAGAGCTGCCAGCGCCAAGTACTTTGTCTTCGCCTCCGCCAGCAGGGTGAGCCGCGAGGACATTGCCCGCATGTACCTGCGCGCAATTGTTGCTTCCCGGCTGGGCGAATCCGAAGCCGCCAGCGCGGCCACCGCAGCAATGAACTGTGGGAACGGCCGCCGCGGGACGCCGGCGTACGTCTCAAGTTTCCGCGTCGCCTCCACAATCACCGTCGAGAACTCGTCATAGTCATTCTGTTCCGACGGCGTCAGTTCAACGCCAACCAAAGCGATGTCGAACGGGGCGATGACCTGGTCCTTCAGCGCCCGGTCGTACCAGAGGTTGTAGATGACGCCGCCGAAGTAGGGCGTCAGGAGGTTCTCGTGCTCACCGTCCGCCCTTTCGAACGTGGCTGTCAGTCCAAGCCGCCAGGCGTACCCTTCCTGCAGAGCGCCGGTGAACATGGGTGCCGCATAACGGTGGCACTCATCAGCGATGATCAGTCCGGCCTTGTGCGAGCGGAGGGTCTCCCGGTTCGACGCGGAGTGAACGATGGCGACGAGGATGTCCACGTCATCGAGGGAATCGGACCGGCCGTCGCCAAGGGCGCCGCGCCGTGCGGCGGGCAGGTCCCGGCGCAGGGAGACCAGCCATTGGCGCTGCAGCTCGGCTGTTGGCACCAGGATCAGGACTTTGATGCCCTGCCGCACTGCTTCGAAAGCGGCGGCGATCCCAACGCGCGTCTTGCCGGAACCGGTCACGGCTTCCACCACGCCGCGGCGCGCATTCGAGTGCCAGGCCGTCAGCGCCTCCTGCTGCCACGGATAAAGAAAGGCGTAGTCGTAGGAGGCAGGCACCGCCGCGGGTTCAGCCTGTACGGGCACCCGCGGAAGCGTCGCGACCGGGTGGGACCCGGCGTCAGCTAGTTCTGGCATTTCATCCCCCATTGGACGGTTCTGATCTGGTGCCTGAAGAGTATTGCGGGGCACCGACAATTTAGGTGAGCAGCGCCACTAACCGTTTTCCAGCACAGGATTCCACGCCTGGCTCCGCGATAGCGCGAGCTTGAGTTCGCGTCCGCCGGCCTCCTCCAGCAGCCCGGAATCACCCACAACCACCAGCAGGCTGCGTGCCCGGGACAGCCCGACGTAGAGCTGTTCCCGGGCCCGGTCCATGTCCTTGAAACCGTTCACGCAAAGAACAACAACAGACCGTTCCAGGCCCTTGAAACCCAGCACATGGCCGTAGAACTCACCGTCGTTGGCGTGGAAGTCCCGCCAGTACTCTTCCGTGGCGCCGCGCTTAAAGTAGTCCAAATGGATGGGGTGGCGGTCCTTGGTGGTGAGAAGCGCGATCTGGTTGTTCGCCCAGCCCTCGTCGATCAGCGAATCCAGGCAGTCCCCGGCGATCTCGAGCGCGTCCTCGGTTGGGCAGTCCACGAACCGGACGGGCAGGCCCGTGCTTCCGCGGGGCTTGAAGTATTCGCCGGCGAATGGCTTGAACGTCTCAGCGATCTTGACGGTGTTCCGGAGGTTATCGTCGATGTGGATGGGCACGAAGGTGGCCATCGGCCCGCTGGTGAGGTCCGCCGTCGCGCCTCCCCAGCGCTGGTAGACGTCCTGCCGGTCGTCCATGAACGCGTATACCTCACCCGCGTCCGGGTCGCTGGTGCACGCGAGAAGGGCGTCCCACCACAGGGGCGCGAAGTCCTGCGCTTCATCGACGACGACGGCGTCCAGCCGCTCGTGCGGCTCCAGTCCGGCTGCCAGCTCCTTCAGGAGGCGGGGCATCTCGACGTCGAAATAGTCCTGCCCCGAGCCGTCCGGGACTCCCAGCCCGCGCACGTATTCGTGGAACTCGCCCGTGAACACCGGCTTGGCTTGCCGCTTCCATGTCCCGACGCGGTCCTGGAGGTATTGCCCGAGGCCTTTGTTGTAGCAGAAGAGGCCTACGCGTTTGCCCTGCTTGCTGAGCAGCTTGGCCTTCTCGACGGCGAGCCACGTCTTTCCGCTGCCCGCGCCGCCGGTGAAACGGACCCTGTTGAGTGAGCGGGTTGCCTGGAGCAGCACGGACTGGCGTTCCGTGAGGTGGTCCTGCTCTGCCTCGTCCTCCTGCGAGGTGGTGGAAGGTACGACGGCGGTGTCCAGGTTTCCGCCCAGCTTGCGGACGATGCGTTCCAGGAAGGCCGGGGCCAGCGGGGAGGCGCCGCCGCCTTCGTTATCAATGGCTTGGCGGACGAAGTCGGCGGGGGACTTGCTGCCGGTCTGGTCGAGGATGAGCGACCGGGGGCAGCCTGCCATGGTCCAGTCCCGGGGCACGTCGGTGTAGGGCAGGCTGACCATGTAGACGCAGCGGCTGCTCAGGCGGGAGCCGAGCTGGATCTCCAGCCAGTTCTTGAGGGCATGGAGCGAACTTTGCGACTGCGCCACGGGGCTCTTGATCTTACGCTTCTGGTTCCGGTCCGACTGGTACCACTGCCCGTCCGTGATGCTGACCTGGCCGCCCTTGACCTCGATCGCGGCCATGCCGACATTAGGCCAGAGGACCAGCAGATCAATTTCGTATTCGTTGCAGCCGTCGCGGACCTGGACCGAGTGGGCCAGGACGCAGTCATCGGGGAGGCTGTTGCGCAGGGCGGTCCAGACGGCCTTCTCCGCGTGAAAGCCTTCGCCAAATTCCGGGTCCTCCGGAATGCACCTCATCGTGCCCCGACCCTGGCGTCCTGGAAGGGGGCCAGCCCGAACTGAGCGCGAATGTCAGCCAGATCCCGCGTATTCTGGTCGATCTGCTTCATTTGGTCCTTTTCGATAATCGAGGAAAGGATGCGATTCGTGATGGCGAGACCTACCAGCACAACGGACGCCCAGCCCGCGGCGACAATAAAGTCCGGCATCGTGAGGAACGCGTTCTTCAATGCGATGACGTTGTTAACGTTGCCGGTCAGGCCGTCCAGGATGTCATTCAGCGTGTCGGTTATTGGCTGGAAGAACGGCCCCGCGGACAGTTCAGGGCTCTCGATCGTTGCGTCCCGCCCGACAGACCAGCGCGGATCCATAAGGTGGGCAAGGATGTAGAAGACCACTGCAAGGTTGGCTGCGGCAAAAGCGGCCGTGCCTGCCGTCAGGGCAGTGATCACCCTCGCCGCAGTTTTGCGCAGAGTGGAAGGGCGGCTTCCAATGAGGAACAGAAGGCCGATCACCACCGCAATGATCCAAACAAGATTCTTGAACGTGCCTACGCTGGCTCCGCTGAGCATTTCAATCACGGGGTATCAATCTTTCCGCTGCTGCGCATTTGCACGCGCATGGTTCCTAAGCTCCGGACACGGCAGCGTGGTGTTGCTCCGCGCTGAGTTCAGAAGTTGTTTCAGATCATATTTGTATCAGCAGGATCCGACGCTATCCGGCAGCCGGTTCTGTGGCGCGCAGGCATGGGGCGCTAACCAATTTTTCATTTGCCTTGCAGGCCGCGACGCCTGCGGTTCGCGGCAGCTGGCTAGGTTGCTGGCCGACGCCACCGCGCAGGTTTCTGCTGGTCTGCTCGTCCTCCCTGCCTGACACCTAGGACGGAGTAGTGGCTGGCCTTGAATGCGGACCGCATCATCGAGAACAGCGCGCACGTCGTAGTGGTGCCAGTCGCCGCGATTTCGGTAGGCCAGAGCATAATGGTGGATCCAACACACGCGGTGAGAGTTGACCTCGACGCTAAGGCCGGTGTGCCCCGAGTGGTCTTTCGCTTGAGCTCGTCGAAACCCTCCCCATGACGGCTCCGGCGGAGTAGATTGTCCTGAGTTCAGCGTGGAGTACCTAGCCATTCCAAAGAACCAATCAGACGGGGGACACGGCATGACAATCTCTAGTGCATTCCAAGAAATTTCTGACGAAGCTGCGAGCTCATATTTGAAACGCTATTTCGGGCTCGGTGAGTGGGTCGGCAAGGAGTTCACTGGGGCCCATTTCGATACGTTCGGCACTAATGTGCCCAACGCCATCACCGCGGATGATCTGATCTCCGTAGCGTGCCTGTCCAAGCATGTGCCGGCAAGAGCCGCGTTGGGAATCCTTGGCGAACACTCACAGGACATGGGCACTCTGCTCGGATACATTCCGCCTGATTTGTCACTTAGAGACATCCCCTTCGAGGAACATGACCAATATTTTGGTAATGGAACTCCAGCGTTGCGTCTTTGGCGGCTCCTTCGGAGGGATAGGAGCACTCGCTGGGGCATTGGCGCCACGACTGCCAGCAAGCTCATGGCCCGTAAACGTCCCGGGCTAATCCCAATCTATGATTCTGTTGTCGGTGGGGTAACAGGTTTCGATAATGCGGACGGGACCTGGAGTGCGTGGCACCACGCATTTGCCACAGACGGTGAGCTTGTTGAGCGGCTGGAGTCCCTACGCTTGGCAGTTGGGCTGCACGGCATCTCGCTTCTTCGCGTCCTCGACGTGGTGCTTTGGATGCACGGCAGTCAGGGAACGGAAGGTCCGGAGAGCGTCGACCAGACGGACGAAAGCTGACGGTAGGCGGGGCAGGGGAATCGGTTTAGAGTCGGCGACGTTTTTCTTTGGCAATGTACGACAGGACTTTCGGAAGTTCGACATCATACAGTTCTGTCACAAGTCTGATCCGGCGGCCCGAACCCTTGAGCAGCACCGTTCGAGCCGCTTCGGCGCTGTCCAAGTGTAGTGACCGCAGCGCCACCATGACCTGTGTTATTTGTTTCTCGGTCAGCGGTTGGTGTCGTGGCACTACTTTGTTGTGCCCAGTATCAAAAACCTCGTATCCGTCAGCCATGACGTTCCTTCCGAAAGTACCTCTTGGCGCTCTTCTGGTAGGCCTGAAAGCATTATGAATACCAAGTCCGACATTCTGCGTGGAGACAGCTAAATCTGCATTCCGTCGTGGACTGTCACGCTGGAAAGTTCTATGACACCGTCGGCGCACTTCCAATAGTGGAGACGCCTTGCTGCCGCAATATTCTGTTCTATGTAGAGCCGCCAGCAGGCGTCCTTCCCGTTGTTGCGCGTCAAGACGTCCGCTCCCCCGGACGCACTAGTGCGCAATGGATGCGCTTCCCTGGCGCTGAGCCTCGCCGGATCATTAATTAGGAGATCAACGATGGCTTTGAGGGCCTTCTTTTGTTTCTCCCTGGGCTGCTCGTTGAGGCTTTTGAGGAATTTTTCCCCGAGCCGGTACGGTCCCATCGTGTGCCGGGGCTTCTCGGCGGCCGGGACCTGGACCGCCCATGTGGAGTGGAGCTGGAATCTGAAATTCTCTTCGGGGTCCAGAAACACTCGCTCCAGGGTTGCTTCCTCCCTGCGGACTCCGCGCAGCTTCTTCCTCAGGTCGGAGAGCTGCTTACTGGCAGCGGTGAGGTCACGGCGGAGGCGATCGGCTTCCTGCTGCAACCCGGCCAGCTCGGCGGCCTGCTGGCGGCCAAGCATAACGTCCGCATCCAACTCAGCCGCGTGCATCTCATGCTGATGGTTAGCTGACCTCAACCCTGTGAGCTCCATTTCGAGCTGCTGCCGCTTGGCACGTTCGGCCGCCAGTGCCAGTTCCACGGATTTCAGCGCTACGGCTCCCGAAACTGAACTCTGGTTCTGCGCTTCCCGGGAAGGCGGAGTCAACCGGGCGGGCGGGGCCTCGGGCACCCTCGGCAGTAGATCGCGGCCGGGAACCAGCCAGGGGCCTCCATCAGGAATAAGCTCTGGAGCGGTCAGCACCGGTTCGGAGTCATCAACGTCGAGCATCGACAGCCTGATGTGACCGTTGTTTCTATGGATCCTGACCGCCACAACCTCGCCTTCCGTGAGAAGGTCGGCAACAGAATCCAGCTCGTTGTAGGAGATGCTGCTGAGAGCCAAAGTGTGGGAGTGTCCTGGAACCAAGGATAAGTCTGCTGAATCTACCCCTACCGCACGGACAAGGGCAGGCACCAAATCGCCGTCCTCACGGCCTTCGCCTGGAATAGCCGCTTCGATAGGCGCGAGCGAAAACATCCTTGTTGCCGTATCGAAGGCGCCGGAAATCGTCATGCCCTCGCTCAGGATCCAATGCAGGGGGACACCAAGACCGGTGGACTCCGCAGGCAGAAACAGCTGCTGTCCGTTGTCGAGCTCCACCACAGCCCTTGATCCATCGGGGGCGATGCTTTTCACCAGCCCGGTTTCCCGGGAGTTTCCTTTGCCGGCGGGGCTGGCTGTCTTCCAACTGCCCGAGAAAGCGAGGTCCTCGGCATCCCTGATAATTTGTGCGGTGACGGTCGCGACGTCCGAAGGGGTTCGGACCAGCCGAAGAGGGCTGGTGTATGGGTCCGCGGTCCATCTAAGCCCGGGCGGATAAACCCTGGCGGCACTGCCGAAGATGTGGGTGTCGGGCGGCAACAGCTTTTCGAGCTCGTAGGTGAACGGCCCATTGGTCACCATCGCGACGTCGGCTACACCCTTTAGCTCGAGAGCAATGCTGCCCCCGTCCAATCGCGGCCTATCCTCGTCGGCGAGGCGGGAGATAACCACCACCGGTCGCACACGGGACGGCTCCAGCAGGAGGGCAGCCAGGTCTTCCGGTTTTGGGTCTGCGCGGGAGTCGGGGGAAGAGACGTCATGCGACTTTTCGGGCGCAGGCGAAGAGTGGGAAGACTGCCGGTGACGATGACGCTTTGGCATATGACTTCTGCCCTTCCATCCCGGTTGCAGGTTTGATTCAGGGTAAGTGCAGGCTCTGACATTGGACACCCTCATACGTGCCTCCGCCGGGCAGAGCCTCCGCATCTCCCAGCACCCGCAGGAACAGCGGGTTCGGCCGTGCGCCGGGCAGGACGCGCTGCAGGTCTGCCAACGCCTCCAAGGGAGAAATCCGGGCTACCCGCGCACCATACAAAGCAGCCACAGTCGGCGTCCTTGACTCCGCCCGGACACAGTGGAGCAGCACCGTCGTGCCCTCCGCGCGGTAGCGTTCGACGGCGGCAGCCGCCTCCCCGAGGACAAAGGCCGCGTGTGCGTTGTCGCCTTCAACAGCGGAGTCGACCACCCAGAAGCTGGCATGGTCCTCGGGCTCCACGCCCGGCACATCCAGCGTGCCCAGCCGGCAGAGCGACACCACCGCGTCGATGCCGAGCTCAGTCACGCGCTGAAGCGAGCCGACCCCGCCCAGCCACACGCCGTCGTCGTGCGGGTGCCGGACCAGTGCATCGGTGCGGCCCCACATGCTGTAGTCGTGCCGTTCAGCCCGCGGCCAGGACAGAGGCCGCTGGCCCTCGGCGCGGCCCAGCTCCATGCCCAGCACCATCAGGTCGCGGGCCCGCAGGCCCGGCCAGCCGTGCAGCCGCTGCCGCCACTCGAACGGAACCGCGGTGTAGCCGTACGCCGCACCAAGCAGGCCGCCGGCGATGGCGGCCACTGTGTCGGTGTCGCGCCCGCCGCGCACCGCCTCCTCCAAAGCAGCCCGAAGGTGGGCGGGGCCAACAGCTGAACGGCCCGCATAGTGGATGGCGCTCCACGCCCCCTGGAACGCCTCCACCACCCAGCCGTTGCGGGCGAAGTCGCGGGGCCGGGACCGCTCGGCCGTCTCGATCCGCTCCAGCCACACGGAAGCGCGCTTGGCAGACAGCAGCGGCAGCCCTGCCCGGACATCGAGCCGCCCGGTGAGAACCGCATGGCGGACGGCAACGCACCACAGCCCGCACGCCTCCTGCGCATCAGGATCGGCGTGGGTCAGGGCGCTCAGCACCCCGGCGGCAGCCATCAGCTCAGAAGGCTCCCTGTCCAGGTACGCGAGGGCCAGGGGAGCCGTCCGCATCAAAGACCCGTTGCCGGCACTGCGGCCGGTCCGGGCGTGGAAGTCGGCGGCTGCGGCAGTGAAGTCTGCGGCTTCAACCTCACGGCCCGCAGCGGAAGCCAGCCGCCGGGCAGCGGCGATGACGGCGCTTGTCTGCGCCCCCACGTCCTTCGCCTCGGCCGCCCAGGCAGTCCACGCCCGGACCACCGCGGTGAGGGCCGCAGGGGAGGAGGGTCCGCCGTCGGACGCGGACTCCAGCAGCGCCTCGGCGATGGGGATGGCCATGGACGTGTCGTCGGTCCACTCGGCCGGCGCGAACCCGAACGGGCCGCCGCCCTTCATGGTGACGACGGCGCCGTCCGGCAGCGGGGCGCCGAACTCGTAGCCGGCGCCGAGGGCGTCGCCCGCGGCCAGGGCAACGAGGACGCCGGCCGCGCGGTCATTCTGCAGAGGGTTCAGTTTCATGCCATCTCCATCAGGGGGTGCTGGGTGTTCCACCCGGTCAGGTGGGCCAGCTGGGGGCGGCGCCGGGGGAGCGCGACGGCGATGCCGGCGGCGGTGACCGCTCCGGCGGCGCGGGTGACGTTGCGGCTCCGGAGGGAGCCGTGGTGCCGTACCTCCAGGGCCGCGGCGCCGCCGTCGAACGTTCCGAAGTCCATCGCCTGCACGTGTGCGGCGAAGTCGCGGGCGCGCTGGCCGGGCATCGGCGCGGAGGCCAGCGCTTGGGGCGGCAGGAGCTCAAGGTCCAGCAGCGCTGACTCGACCAGTTGCCGGTAGTGGCGGCGGAACAGCGTGCTGGTGCCGAACACCTCCAGGAGCAGAGGCTGCCGGCCCAGGCCGATCACCACGCCGCGCTGGCCCTCCAGCGCGGCGGGAGCGTCCGCGGCGCTGAACCGGTTGCGTTCCTCTTTGTCGTCCTTGAACCAGTCCAGGTGCTGGAGGAGGGAACTGGTGGCGGAGGCGCCCCGGGCGGCGTCGAAGCGGCGGACGCGTTCCCAGATCCGGTCCTGCCGATTGCCTCCCCGTTGCCCGTTCATACCGTTGGCCAGCTCGGACCAGACGTTCAGCGGAGCGCGGCGTGCCTGCCGGCGGTGGCTGGATTGTCCGTCTTCCCAGCGGCCGGCCTCGACGCAGAAGGTGTCGATGTCGCGGGTTTCGCCCGGGCCGAGGACGACGTCGCGAGCACAGGTCCGGTGCTGCTGGCCGCCTTCGAGCAGCTCGCCTTCCAGCAATAGAGCCGGGTGCGGGCCGTTGTTGGTGACGGTGAGGCGGGACACCTGGGCGCCGCTGGCGAGTTCGCTGACGGCGACGTCGGCGTGGGTGCCGGTGCTGATGCCGAGGATTCCGGGGGCGGAGGTCCAGACGGGGAAGAGGCTGAGCGGGCCGAGGCTGCTGCCGGCGCCGACGTGGAGCTGTGGAACTTTCATGGGAACCTCCAGTTGATTTATCGCATTTCTGCGCTAATTGGTTCCAGTATGGACCGGTTGCTTCTTTAGCGCAAGACTGCAATAAATGGAGGTGTGAAGGATTCCAAGAACACCCAAGGTCCGTCCCTGCTCGACTACCCACGGCCGTCGGTGGCGGTGGATACCGCGGTGCTGACCGTTGCCGAGGGGAGCGTGTGCGTGCTGCTGGTGCGCCGCGCGGAGGACCACCAGCACGGAAAGTGGGCCCTGCCCGGAACGTTCCTGCGTGAACGCGAGACCCTGGCGGACGCGGTGCTGCGGTGCCTGCGGGAGAAGGCCGGGATTTCCGGGCGGGTGCCGCGGCAGCTTCAGGTGTTCGACGAGCCGGGCCGCGATGACCGCGGCTGGGTGCTGTCGGTGGCGCACGTGGACGTGGTGCCCCTGGGGTCGTTGGAGGAGGCGCTAAAGTCCGACGGCGTCAGACTGGCTTCCGTGACCGGGGAGCCGGAGCTGATCGCCGGGCTGCCATACGGGCATGCGGACATCGTGGCCAAGGCGGTGGAGTGGCTGCAGGCCGCTTATGCGGAGGCGCCGGATCCTGGTGCGCTGCTGGATGAACCTTTCACGCTGAAGGAGCTGCGGGAGTTGCACGAGGTGGTGACGGGTGCGCCGTTGATGCGGGACACGTTCCGCCGTTTTATGGAGCCGAAGCTGGCCGGGACGGGGCAGATGTCGGACGGGACGCGGGGGAGGCCGTCGCGGTTATGGGTGCGAGGCACCGATATCACGGGCACATGAGGCTGGTCAGTCGGCAGTCGCCCAGCCTCGGCGCAATGTTACTGCTGTTGATTAGATTAGGTGTTTTGGGCGCCTATGCTGTCCTCAAGTGCAGGTCCGGCGATTATGAGGAAACGGAGAGACGGCTGTGGTTCAATCAATTGGCAGTAAAACTCTGACGGGACATTCCTGGTGGTTGGCGTCTGAAATAATTCGGCGTCACAAGGGGCTCGGACTCGTTACGTGTATATCTACATTGGGTCTGGATGAGACTCTGGGTATTGTTGATCGCAGGAGGGGAGCGCTGCTCGCCTTCCTCTCTGAGGTTCCAAACCGTGCCGTAGTGTCGGGAGACCCGGATGCCTTATGGGCTTTTGGGTGGAACCAGCTCCTAGATGTCAGCCCCAAGGAAGCAGTAGCTGCTGTTGAAAGAAAACTGAATATCTATTCCCCGAGCCATGCACTTGCAACATCAGAAGAAACCCTTGTCTACAGGTTGATCTCTAGGATAATTTGTGACCACGTCTGGTCTGCCGACATCTGGACGGCGGTTTCTTGTGGGTTTTTCGATGGTGACTCTCGAGCGCTTATCTCGACGGATTTTCTGGATGAATTTCCGTCGGCACTGGATAAGTTTGAATCTACCCACGGGCGTAATACGGTCGATGCTACAGCCGAGGACTACTGGGTGTTGAGCCGTGATGGTGTTGAGGTGTTTGTTCTGGACTCAGATGCCGTTCTTCACTTCCGTGATAATCGCAATCCAATGCCTTTGATGAAAAGGTTCAACCTCTTTGAGAGAAAGATAGGCGTGCTAGCCGAAAGCGTCTTGTCTCAAATTTCAAAGACGGGTGCCTGATGGGTTCGCGGGAAGCACTGCTCGGGCCGCTACTCGAGCGCTTCCATGGTTCCCAAACCAAGGCTTCACGTGCCCGAATGACGGAAATTCCTTCCTATGCACAGCAGGAAATAATTCACATATACAGAGCCCTAGGTGGGGTGCTGGATTTTCCGACGCTGGCTCCCGGTGATTGGGACTTTGCGTTCGGGGACGGACTGCTCATCGAACTCGACGAAGATCTCCATTTCAACCGGTATCGCGCCTTGACTCTTGACGTGTCGTGGGTCCAGCGACTTCCATGGGCTGGTGATTACCGGAGACACTGCCTAGCTGGTGAGGAAATGTGCTGGAAAGCAGGGCGCCTCGGAGGAAAGTGGACATCTCCCTCCACTGTAAAAATGCTCGGGCCTGGTGATCCTCCGGGAACGTTCACCTCCAGAGGCTCTCCGCGGTGGAAGCAGCGGGCCCTTTACGACGCAGTCAAGGATGCCTTCGCGGTTCACAGCGACAGGCATCGACTTGCGCGAATCTCTATTCACGATGTCATCTCAGGAGTTCGCGTCAACGATTTCTTGCTCGGCAAACAAAGCCTCCCTGAACGTGCGCTTCTAGAGTTTCTCGACGTCCGCTCGACGGTTATCAAAGCGAGGTCCTGAGCGGCACTCGCCAACCGGAGAAAACAGCGGGTGCCGGCTTAGGGGTACGTTGCTCTACTGGGGGAGAGGAAGCGGAGCAGCTTGCCCGATGCTTATCATGCGTGCTGAGGACAGGTGGGCTGGGTCTCTCCTCGACATTAGGCCCGAGATTCAGCCAATCTTACTCGGAATCAGCTTGGTCCCAAGGGTCCTGAGCTTCAACGTACTCGTCATCGAAAGAGTCTTCCGTGGAGACGTCTTGGCCGTTCAGAAACCAATCGCCGATCGAATTAGTCATGTGTAGCTTCATCCTGTTCGTCGTAAAGCGTGAGTCATTGAACATCTGCTTACTAACGCCTTTGCTCAATGAGAGGATTGAAATGCAAAATTGGATCAATGGGCTCGGCGCGGTCGTGGTGATGGTCCAGACGTGGATGCCCTCGACATGGAGCAGCACATCCGTCCCGGGTGCGCCAGCGCTAGGGAAACAAGACATAGAGTCTCTCATGTCAGTGACTCTTTTGGTTATCGGGTTGCTTGATCGCTACTAATTCAAAAAGGACACGAAGAGCCCCCTAACCCCGCTCATTCGCGAAGAGCCAGTTGTACGGGGACGGTCAGGCTGGGCATAAAGCTGCCAGCGGATTATCGGATGTCACGTACGGCTGTGATCGGCTTGGAGATCGAACCCTAGGCGCTCGACTTCATCCAAAATCTTGACTCCCTGAATAGCCTGCTTCACAGAAGGGGCTCGTCCCTTTTCGAGGAGGTTTCCCAACGAGTAAGCAATGGATCGCTGAAAAGACTGCAGGTTACTGGTTTCCTTGGCCCATGAAGAAATAGCTTTCCAAGTGTGCGACGAAGCCATAATGACCCGTTTCAGCGCTTCCGTCTCTTCATCGGACTTCGCGGCAGCGGCTTCCGGCGTATCAGCCATGTTGTTCGGCCCTAAGTAGGGTGTCGAGGACTTTGTGAGAATATCATCAGGGGCTAGCCAAGGAATGGCGCACACCGCATCCCAGCATTCCTTTTTCTTTGCCCACTCGGTTACGTTCCTAGTACCTGCACTTTGCAGGATTACCTCATGCACTCGGGGCGCCAAGCCCATGATCACATCTGCCAGCCGCTCGGGTAGCTGCTGTTCTTGCCAGATCTTGTTGAGATCGAGGCGCTGCTTGGACCCCCGCGATAGAAATGCCAAAGTGTAGGCGACCGTGACAGACCGGTAGCCTCCCAGAGCCAGCTTCGTGACTATGCGCTCAGTGTCCTTCCAGAGGATCGCCTTGGCCACCAGGCGCTCAAAGTAGGCTTCGTCAGGGAGCGTCCGATCGCCATTCTCGGTGCGTGATTGGAGGAACTCTCGGAAATTCTTTTCGGCACCCAAGCTAACAACATGCGGCTTTTGCAGCCACATGTGTTCGTACTTTGCGACGTCGGTCTTTAGGATTTTCTGCGAGATCGGGTGCTCGCTCTTGAAGCTCCTCTGAGCCGCCGGTGTCCGTTCCCTCGCTACGGCATCGGCGTACTGGCCACGAGCTCGCTCGAAGAACCATCGCGTCATTTGGTGGGAGCCATTCTTGCCTGGAGCCCACTTGGAACGCGAAATCTGTTCCATCGCCACATGGAACTTGTCATTCGCAGTGAAGTCGGCCATGCGAACGGGATTCTGTGCGTTGGAAAACTGCGAGATAGACCGGGCCAATTCATGGCGGACTTCGTCTGCGACGACGGTCAGCTTCAGTTGAACTTGGACCTCAGAGAGATCTCGCTTGCTCTTCGAAAGCGCGTGGTAGAGCGAAGCCGTCGTCTGCCCACCGTTGACTATCTGCACATCATGCAGATTCGTCACCAAGGTTCGTCCGCCATCAGAGGTTGTCTCAACACCGGCGGCCGTCAGTGACAGACCGTTGTTGTAAGCGAGAAACCTATCAGGCTCTTCTGCGATGGTTGACTGTATCCCTTGATTGATCTTGCCACGCGTCTGTAGGAAAGAACGGACATTGAGCTCCAGAAGCCTGGGGCCGTATAAGCCATAGATGCGGGCCAAGACATCTCCCGGGATGACCGCAAGATAGGACTCGTAATCATCGGGGTCACCAAATGGCCCAAGAGCTTGGATGCCGTCGATCCCGTAATCGGGAAAGTTTATATACACGGGCTCTTGTGCTTCCCCAGAGCTATCAATCTTGTGAATGCGCTCCAAGTCCCACACCTCGACGGAAACGGGGCGGTCGCGAATATCCCCGAGAGCTGGGATTTCCGTTCGGAGGCGCAGGTTACTTAGAACCATCAGGCGAATACTTTCCACCGCCGGCCAGAGAGTCTTTACCTCGGACACGACGTCGTGAAGGTCCGATGACTCGTCAACGTACTGATCTAAGTTCATCGATGAGTGCGACGTAAATCCGCTCATCCCAGTCAACAAGGGTTGAAGGTCGGCTTTGGTCAGGCTTGAGATGCCGTCTGTCGAACGGAACAGAGTCCCAAAGACAGTTAGGCGGCTTCTCTCCTCGTCCCAGTCCACACCGGAGCAGATCAATCCCGGTTTGGAGAGCACCGCGATCCTTGGATCATTAGCCTCGCCTGCTTCTAGGAGCAGGTTCGCGGCGTACTCGGTGAAGGCTTGCGCCAAACTCTGGGGCGACTCTTCATTCTCCGCTGTGGAACGGACTTCTTGGGTTAGTTCTGCGTGAAACTGTTCGATTGTAGTCACGCGTAAGTCCTCCTGAACACGTCCAAGACGTCACCAGCCGAAAGAACCCAGGGACCACAGGATTCTAGATCGATTTTGTAGCTGACATGGCTGATACCATGCGGAATAATAGACTCGGTTATTCTAGGGAAATCCTCGCGAATTTCGAACCACTGCCGCTTGCGCACTTCGAAGGTGTTGGTGTATTGGCCGGAATGGTCATCAATGTAGCCGCTTCTGATTAGCCGTGCTTCCAAAGTCAGCTTCGCATGCTCATTGCCGTTCATCGCCTCCCGCACATCGGCTACCAAGCTAGGCAGCTTGAAACCGATCCCGTCTCCCCTGATGTCCAAGGAGTAGGCCGCCATGAGAAAAGTCTCCGTTTGGACTAGGTCTAGTTGACGCTCATTAGCGATCGTCACCTGCCGTGATCCTGTGGAGGATGTGGATTTAACTTCAACGGCAAGCTGGGAATCACAGAAATCTTGAAGTGCCCGCTCGGGACCGAACCAGCTGTCAGCCGCCTTCTCCTCGCCGGCGTATGGGATGAAATAGTCCCTAAGGGTGAGGAGCTCTGCGACCAATCCAGCTTGCGCCTGCGCGGCTAGGCCTTGGCGGGCAACGGTGAAGAAGCCCTGCCAAAGCTCTAGGCGGCGGACGACCTGCTTTATTAGCGCTCCTGCTTTCGTTCCCTCAACGCAATTTGTGATATCTCGGGCCAAGGCTCTGAACACGGAGGTAACTTCTGAAGCCGATTCAAGGATGCGCAGCTCGAGGTTGCCCCCACCCACGTCAATCAAACGAATATCGAGTCCGGCTACGGAGGGGAGACCGGGCTGAATCTCCTTGAGCTCGCCGGGGGCTTTGAAGAGGAGGCCCCTTCTTCGTCCGGACGTAAAACTGATCAGCGCGAAGCGATCTTGGCCTGGTGGCGAAGAAAGCCGCCTTCGTACCTCCCCAATGCTTGAACGACTAGACTCCAGCGACTTCCAAGCTGCGTCGAGATCGACGTCGTCGGAATGATAGGGCTCAAGCCTGCTGTTCATCTTGTGCACCTTCATCCTCATCGTCGAACATCGCATCCCAGTAGACCGAGTTCACCTGGTATTCGACAGCCAAGTCGTTATCACTCTGGGGGAATGACACAGCGAATCCCACAAGAGGAATGGGTGCGTCATCATGGGTTGTTACTTCTTGAAGCAGATCTTTATGGAGCAGTTTCTCAGGATTCAAGGGATAGACCATTAAGAAACCAGTGTTCTTGTCTCGCACCATCCGTTCTGCAGCCGCGGATGGACGGGTTGGCCTGGTCCGAGCCTTGGCGTCCCCGGCATCGAAGCGTTCTTGCGCCCAGCCGAGAGCACGTTCCCACTCCTCAGATCCCTTCTGGAGTGGCAGAAGTTCATCCCCCGAACTTACGAGTCTCTTTATTGTCACCCTCGGTTGGCGGACACCGTTCTCTGACTCCATCACTTGGTTTTCGAGTTCAGGCGAAGGGGCTCGGTCGAATGACCGTAGTTTCTTCCCACTAGGGGTCGTTAGGAGATCATCACCAGTCCCCTGCCTCGAACCGATCATCACGATCCAATTCTCGAGTTCTGGCACGTCTAGATGTGTGCACTGTCGGATGTAATCCACCAATGGTTTAGGCAGACCTCTGCCGGTATCTCTGTGAGCCACATAGGAGTTTAGGAAATCGATGACAACGTTGGCCTCCACAGAAGCAACCTGCGACCTTTCCAACACGTCAGGTTTCACGAGGCAGGCAGTTAGTAGAGAATCAAGCGCATCCCAGTTGGCTTTGCGGGAAGCCGCCGAGGTATCAAAAAGCAGGGTCTCACACTGCGTTCCAGCGAAGGATACGCGGAGGCTTTGTGCATTTCTGGACTTATTGCGGGCAGTAACCATTAGACCGTCCGGATGTTGCTGGACGCGAAGGCCGAATTGCTTAGGGGTTTTGTTCAACTGTGCCATGATATCGAATTCACGGTACAACTTGGCGGTTGCATTAGTAATTCGCTCATACCAAGTTACCAGCTGAGAAGTGGTAAATATTCGGCACAAATCTAGGTACCCGGGCCGATATCCAAACCATCGGCCCATTTGCATCAGGGTGTCATACATCCTTGACGCCCTTAAGTAGTAGGAGGTAGTGAGACCCTCCAGAGTAAGACCGCGGGAGAGTTTGTCCCCTCCCACAGCAATAACGGTGAGCCCCTCCGGGCGAGAAGAATACATCAGGGAATCTTTGACGGATCCGTTTACCACTTGCACTTCGACTTCATCCAGCACTGAAGAGAGGGTGACGGCGACTTCGTACCAAGGAGAGATCTCCATACATTCGGAACGAGATTCCTCTTGCCGCATCATAGTCGAGGTCGTAGTAAGGAAGTCCGACTGGTAGAGCTTTTTCAACTCAGAAAGCGCGGATCCTGACTCCTCGACACCTTCATGACGAACGGAGACGCGAAGTTCTTCAACGTAGTCCTCGACCTGAAGACGCACACCTTCTTGAACGTCTTTGAACCGCGTGACGTGAACAAGCATTGAAGAATGCTTGTTCTTGATGGGTCGAAGCTGTTTGAGTGCGGCCGAAAGAATGAAGGACTGGATGGCCGTCTTCATCGAGTCAGGTAGTTCGTCTTCCGGCACCTCCGTCTTCTTGTGCCCGTCACGGAGCCAACCTTCGTGATCGTCCACTGTCCGCAGAGTCGGAATCGGGGTGACACTTTCTAACCCAACGTCCGTGTCCTCATTTAGTCCAAAGAAGCGAATAGGGCCGGAGTAATTGGAGGGCTCTGGAAGCCTTATAATGAAGTGCTCAGGAAATAGGTCATTACCTACAGAGCTATGCTTGGCCTTCGGATCGATGAAGATGTTGGCAAACGGAGTCGCCGTATACGCGACGTAAGCGCTTTGTTCGAACGTATCCAAAATTTTACGAATTAGACCATTAATTTTCGACGGGTCACTCTCGTCGTCTGTGAGCTTCTTCTGGCTAGTGTCGACGGATGCGTAGTCTGCTTCATCGTCGAGCACCAGGAGCGGAAGCTTCTGGACGATTTTTTTATTCGTCTCAGGATCAACCGTGTGCGTAAGCTCCGTGGCCCACCTGTAGACGTTGGACAATATTGATGCATTTTTTTTGACCACGAGGATTACCGGGTCGCCGCCCAAGGACTGCAGTGCCCTCTTGGCGGTGCTGAGACTGAAGTCTCCGTTTGATTCAACAGTGGTCGAGCAGTTGATTCGTAGAAAGGGTCCCGATTTAAGGCCGACGCCCGTTTTGGGGGATTGGCCGGTACTGCTAAATGCGTCGACGGTGTTGAATCCTAAGACGCCCTCATTCACACGTTGTTGCGTTTGGCTTCGGAGACTATCATGCGCACCGGCCAAGACAATCACGAGCTTGTACCCAGAATCAATGGCTTTGTTGATGAGGCCTATATAGTTAGAAGTTTTGCCCGATTGCACTTGGCCGGCAACGAGTCCCCGGCGCTCCCACCTTCCCTCTCTTGTAGGATCCTCGAGGGAATCCAATATCTTGTCTGTAACCACTCCTACGGATTTATCGAAAACGTGGCCGGGTCTGCCCTCATCCTCGATCATCAGCCGCCGGTACCTGTCCCAGAAGCGCCACTCGATGTTTGACCTTCTTGTTGCGAGCCAAGGTTTGTGATCTGTCGGATCGTAGAGACCCTCGCCGGGTTCTACGTAGGTGTTGAACTCCTTTTCGAGCTGACGGACGATCTCTGTCAGGTCCTCTTCAGTCGCGGGCTCCAAGCCCCTT
This sequence comes from Arthrobacter sp. AB6, assembly GCF_031844545.1. Taxonomy (NCBI): domain Bacteria; kingdom Bacillati; phylum Actinomycetota; class Actinomycetes; order Micrococcales; family Micrococcaceae; genus Arthrobacter; species Arthrobacter sp. AB6. The sequence goes on along the minus strand of NZ_JAUZVL010000010.1, from coordinate 37,307 downwards.
TGAACCGAGAAGTCGTGGGCATCAGTGACTGCAGACTCGATGTCTTCTCTTGTGAGGAGCGCCTTGTCCTTCTGGAAGTCCTCGAGGTCGACCCGAGCGAGCTTCAAAATGCGTGCAAGAGTTCTCATTCGACTCCAACTTTCTCTTTATATGCAGCCACGATTTCAGGGTAAAGCGAAAAAGGCTCAACGCTTGATAGCTCGCCTATTGCTGCGGCCATATTGCGACCTCGATTTGTCATGCGCCGGCACAGAAAATCCAGATCCGCCATCACTTCATTAGCATTTCCCTCGAAGGGTCGATGTGAAGACTCGATGCCGTCGGCAACGTGGATGGCGATCTGCGTCAGCGGCAGGGTTTCCTCGACGAAGCGGAGTAGGCGCCGTATCTCATCTTGGGCGCCTGGCGCCGCTTCCAACAGTTGCGTAACGACGGGGTTGTCACGGTTGATTTTGTAGGTGATCTTTCCGTCCCGGTCCTTGTATTCGCGCCATGCAAAGACAAAGTCCTGGGCAGCGTTGCGGGCGCTGAATTGCCCTCTAAACCTATAGACGGACTGGGCTTTGGACTTGGCATCACGTGCAATGCGGCGAAGGTCAGTCACCAGAGGGGCCGGGGGACGCACATGAGACTTTCTGACGTCCACTTGCCAGTGATGGTCCAATTCAACGGGAAAGTCGAGCGCGATCCTAGCAAGCTTTGCATGCTCTTCCTTCATGCCGCCCACGCCCAGCCAGCTTCCGGCCACGAGAAGCCTGTCATTGCGGAAGACATAGAAGCCCTGATTAGCATTCCACCCTGCAACTCCCGCTGCTTGGCGATGCTCGTCGTCGGACATCTTGCTCTTATGCGGCAGTACGTAGGAGGTGACCTTTACAACGCTGCCGTCTAACGGCAGGTGTTCCTCGCCACCAGACCAAGTCCCAAGATGCGATGCCATGAAGGGGTCCCATGGCGTGATTGGATGTCCGTTTAGGTGAATTTTCAGGGCACGTCTCCCTGACAAGAAGCGGTGGAAGGTTAGGGCTAGATGGCGCTCGACGCGATCAGCCACAGCTAGAAACTGCGTTTTAGTCGCACGCCCGTCAGGATCATCAAGACCGACCAGACGATCACACTTTGTCCAAATGACCGCTGTTCCTGCTCCGGTGAACGAAATATCATTGATGACTTGTTCCGGCAGTGTGGTTCGTAGCCGCCACTGGCCGGTTGCTCGAACTTCGTCTAAGTCCCACCTTCGGACAGCCGTGCCAAGTCCATTCGAGCTCACCACGGTAAGTTCCCGTGCTTGGGAGATGGAAGCAGTCTTTAGGCCTAGTCCGAACCTGCCAAGATCCCCTGCCGAACGTTCCTCCAGGGGGCTCTTGCTTCCGAGCCGCATCGCGTCGAGAAGTTGGTCTGCTCCCATGCCGTGGCCGTCATCTTTGATGACGACATAGCAATCGCCGTCATTCCACTGGAATGAGATGAATATATTCTTCGATTTTGCCGCAATGCTGTTGTCCACCAAATCAGCAATCGCGGTTTCCGGCGTGTAGCCGAATGCGCGAAGCGACTCGAATATAGGACTTGCACTGGGCTCAACAAGATCCCAGCCATCGTCATCGATGTTCAATTTGACCCCCATGGGATAGCCCGTGTAGCTAGTTCAGTAGTTCCCGCACGATGTGGCCGATCTGGTACGCGAGGTAGGGCGGCACCGCGTTCCCGATCTGCGTATATTGCTGCGTTCTGTTGCCCAAAAACGCGTAGTTATCGGGAAATGTCTGAAGCCTCGCAGCTTCGCGCACCGTCAGACTCCGCATTTGGGAAGGATCTGGGTGAATGTAATAGTGACCATCTTTGGCTATGTGAGAGACCACAGTTGAAGATGGTCTATCCCAAACCTGAACTTTAAAGCGATCGGCGAATGCTTTGGATTCCAGCCTGGCAGCGTTGTGGTTGGGGAGAAGGTCAACTGCGAACTCTGACAGGAGGGGAGACCGGCGGTTAACGGCCCCGAAGGCTGCGGCGAAGAAGTACCTGTATAGATCTGCTTCCATGTGACCCCGGGAAACATGATTGGCAAATCCGCCAATAGCCGGATCGGCCAGCCAGCGCTGGAGGTCAGTGTCGAGTTGGGTATTCGTGTGCCCTTGAATAAATTCTTGGCCAAGAGGCGGGACTGGTCGGAGCGGCTCTTCAAAGCCGGCCACAGACTCCTTGACCATGCGCTGCGCCAAACTACGTATGCCTGCCCAAAGGTGAACGTCGTCACGTCCGCGCGAAATGCGGGACCGTATAGCCGGGAGATCCCCTATAGCCTCTCTGACGGTTGCTTGTTTCTTGCGTTTTTGAAGGAACATAGGCTTCTTGCCTATGTCAGAGCGGACGCCTAGGAGGATTACACGGTGGCGCTGTTGCGGCACGCCGTATTCTTCTGACCTTATGACGAAATCTCGAGGTGATAGCTCTTCTGGTTCATCAGGAATAGTAAGTGAGTAAATGACATACTCCGCATCGCCGCCCTCGTTCTTAAGGTCCTCTCGAATGCGTGCAAACATGGGTTGTCCGCCGTGGGTCGATGAGAGTAGCCCCTTAACGTTCTCCATGACGAAAACGGCCGGAGAAAACTTCCTGATGATGTGAAGGTATTCTTGGTACAGGAAGTGCTTTTTGTCATCTTCGAAGGTCAAATCGTTGGCTCTTCGAGAACGGCCAACCAAGGAATAAGCCTGGCAGGGTGGCCCGCCAATCAGAACCCAATTCGTCGCTCCGTCCAGCCCAACCTTTATGTGAAGGTCCGACACTTCTCGTGTGTCAGGCCCGAGTTCAAGTTGGTGGACGTGGCGTGAGGCTCGCTCCAAAGCGGCAGCCATTTTCCCGTCTTGGCGGAGCTCACGCTCACCAATCTCCGCACGGAGGAACCGGTAGTAGGCGCGGGGGACTTGGCTTCGGTCCCGCAGGTCCCGAAAGGCACTTCGCAACGTCAGAGTTGAGTGAGCCGAGCGTTCCATTTCGATGGCAGCAACCGACTCGAAAACAGGCTGCCCCTCAGCCGCGACCGATGCAAATCCCTCGCCCAGGCCGCCGGGCCCGGCAAAAATATCAATAATGGGGATAACTCCCACGCTTGCCTCTTTACTGCTCTTTACACGCCCAAGACGTGAGAATCATCTGCGGCTGTCAGCCGCTTTGTTCAAACTACTACCCACCGCTGACATCTGGCTTAGGAACACACAGGCGGCATCCCTCGAGCATATCTGGCCGAGCGGAGCAGGATGCTGTAACTCGGTTTCGCGTCGCGTCGCGTCTTGACGGCTCGGACAGGCGGGTTCACGGCCTGCACATGTTGGTCTTCGCTGCCGCAGGTTCAGCTGGGTTTAGATCTGTGCCGAAAATCACTGACACCCGCAACTCACATGTCTTGGAGGCGCTGCATCACTGAGGGTGGACGGTCTGTCTTCAGCAGCTGGGACGCGGCCACGGCAAAGCGGTGCTGGCGGTCCTGGACTTCATCGGCGAGCAGCGCCATTACATCCGCTTTAACCTGCGCTATCGAGCACTGACCGGATGAATGCAACTTCTTTATCGTCGACTATCAGGAGAAACTTCTCGATTGCTGGTTCCTCTTCCATGTAGCGAATTCTGTGTCGCACCTAAAAGTCACTTTTTACCTTCGATTTACTTTCGCACATGCGACCGCGCTCACCCTCGTCCATTGATTTTTCAACGATGCGGATATCGAGCTCCGACGGGTCGCTGTCGAGATAGAGGCGTCCAGCCTTGTGCAACGCCAAGCCAGCGTCAAGGTATGGGCGCATTGTATTTCTGGCTATACCAGTCTCGCGTTCCAAGCGGCGGCGGTTGATCTCGCCATTGCGGAGCTTCGATGGATCCAGTGCCATGCGAGTCCATACCCGTGCAAGCTTAACAATGGCTTTTTTCCTGAGGAGTTTTACGGATGTGTACGGGTCTTGGCTGTCCCAAGCGCTGCTAGCACGCTCTGTCCGAGGGTCGACATTGATGATTGCGAGTAGCCCTTCTGCGGTCCCGGGAAGGTCCCGCGCCGGACTTTGATCGAAACTTTGGCTGTCGGTACGCGGCAGGCGACGGAGAAGTTTTAGCTCCTCTGATGCTGTGTGGAGCCGCCGAGCCAACTCCGCAAGAAGTTCTTCGCTGGAATAATTAGAAAGACTAACTTCGTTATCTGCCGACCTTGGAAGATCTATTTCCTGTTGCCCGTTCATGCACATCACAATATCGAGCGTCAAATGAAATAGGGAATTCTCCAGCGCGTGAGCCGAGTCTGAACCGCCATCCAGCTGAGGGCATTCTGCAGCTGCAAGCGGCGCGCGAGGCGGAGGTTCCGAGACCTCCGGGGCAAGGTCATCAGCACCGACAATTTGCGAGCCATCGTCTTCGGTAACTCCGTCCAGCACGCACACCTCCATGCCCCTGTGTTCTGGCGGGCAGGCCCGCCAGCAAACCCTGCGACGCCTGCGTCAGCGAAAATCAATTGCATCTACACATCGGTCACGCGCAGTGCAGCTCTTGACCAGCCCGATGTAGACCCTCCTGCTGCTCCGGCCTCGCGCAGAGCGCGATGATCTTTCAACAGCTGGGACGCGCGGCTGGGCAGGGCTAGCTGGGAAGGCGGTTGCGGGCAGCATTAGCCCTATCCCGTAGCCTGAGAATCGGCGGGCGTGCTATGGTCTCAGGTTCAGCGGCTTCAACTCAGCCCCGTCCTTGATCAGCCCCAACAGATCGTCCTGCCGAGCCTGTCCAAGAGTCAGCCGGTACTTCGCCAGCCCATTGAGCATGTGCTTGGTCCGCGGCACATCCCGGCTCAGCGGGTGATCCAGCAACCGGCGCTCAATCTTGTGAGCTCCAGGATGAATCCAATGAGGAGCAAACTCAGTGCTGGAACTTTCGGGCTGTGCGGCGATGTCCGCAGAAGCGACTTCGAACAGCGTCCTCCACGGGTCACTCATCCCAGGCTTCAGCACTGCAGCACCATGAGCGGCAGCAACATTTTTTCGAACTGCATGCCCCAGATACCGGTGCACCCGCCCCTCCCGCTGTTCAAAATCGACAGGGTTCCTAGGAACGTTCCAGTGGATGACGGAGTGCGCCCACCAGTGGAAATCGATGCCCTCCTGGCCCACGGACGTGGAGGCCAAGACAAACGGCCAGAACGGGCTATTAAACGCTCGCCGAACCTCGGGCATGCGGTTGCTGTCCCCGTCCTCCGTCTTGCTGTTGCTGTACCGGACCGCGAAGCGAACACCCATCCGGAGATCCTCGTGGGATTCGTCGGGGTACTTGGCGAGCATCTGCGCGGGCTTGAGGGACAGCGCACGCCTGATGTCGCCCGCTAGCGCCCACAGTTGTTCCTTGTCGATTGTCTCAGGGCCCTGCTGGCTGCGGAGCTGGAAGACGTACTCGTCCAGCACGGCCTGGAGGTTCCCGCCCTCGCAATACCGCAGCACCTTCTGCCAGTAATCGCCCTCAGGATAGAGCTTGTCCAGCAGCTCGGTGACATCGAGACGGTTGAACAGCGTCCGGAGTCCGGTGGCCGCAAATACGGCGGCCTTCCACAGCTCGGCGCCGTCGAAGTCATCCGGAACAATGCGCCGCAAGGCCCGGTACATGCAGTTGGCCGGAGAATTGACGGCCAGGTCTTGAACGCCCTCCTCCCAAGTGGGATCGGCGGAGATTGCCTCCAGCATCCTGTCAAGATGGGCCAGGTAGAGGCCGGCCTCAGAGCCTCCCTCATGATCGGTGCCCCCGTCGTCCGAGGCTTTTCCCTGTTGCTGGCTGAACTCGTCCACTGCCCGCAACTCGTTGGCGGCAAGCTTCAAGTCATTTGCCCACTCAGCAGGAAGCGCGCCAGGAACGGAGAAATAGGAAGCCCAGGCACCGAGGCGGTTCGAGGGCTCGACGGAGGCGCTCCCCACCAAGGCGCTACCGGCCACTGCCGCGGCTTCCCGAACGGCATTTGCAGCGGCGAGCGAGCCATTCATGGCTGCAGCCTGCAATGGATCACCAACCAAGGCAAGGGCAGCATGGGGAATGAACAACGCCAAGGTGGACATAGCCTGCGGTTCACCTTCGCGGACACGGAACCGCAAACGACCACGGAAACGCTTGCGGGCATCGGCGGTGTTCTCGCCATGCAGCGGAGACCCCTCCAGAATTTGCCGTTCAGCCTCGTAGGAGAGCAGCGTGGTGATCGCCGTCGGGGCGGCGTTCCACGCGGAGAAGACCAGCTGCTTGGTGACGGCCATCCCTACCTCTGCGAACGCCCCGGAAGGCTCAACATAGGGGAGCGACGGCGGCATCCACAGCAGCTTCCACCAGCCTTGCCCAACGGTGTGGTCCCGCACGGCCCTGAACTTCGCGTTGTCAGTTTCCACGGCGCCATAGCGGCGGTAGGCATCCGCATCGATCGTGGTCAGCACTGGCAGCACCGGGTCTACGGCTTCGCGGTCGCACTGGATTCGCCCGTCCAGCATCCTGCCCACCTTGTAGTCAGTCAGGAAGTGGGCGAACATCGGCACGGACTTCCAATACTCCATGGGATTGCCCGTGCGCGTGGCGCGGAACAACGCGGAGAGAGATTTGTAGCTCGCAAGGTCAGTAGCCCGGACATCGGTAGGCGCCATTTCGATCACGGACAGCATGTCGTCCTTGCCCAGCTGCGGGCGCTCCGTCCGGGCCATAAACAGTCTCAGCTGATCTTCGATCCGTTCGGTCAGGGCCTCGTCCGGTACCTGCTTGAGCAGCTGCGTCCGCCGGTCGTCCAGATCCGCCTCGAGGCTTTCCATATACCCGGAACGCTCACTGCTCAGGAACCGCAGCAGCTGCCGGAAGTCCGCGGCGTGATCGTCGCCGTCGGCGTCATTCGCAGCCGTGTGCGCCTTGTACGGCGTCGCCGACAGCAGGATGAGCTTGGCCCCTTTGTAATTGAGGAATTGCCGGGCGAGCTCCGCCGCGGGATCCTCATCGCTTGGCGCCGTGCCGGGGGAGTAGAGCAGATCGCGGAAGCGCTGGAACTCATCGAGAATGATCAGGTCCGGTTCCAGGCAATCCAGGCCTGCCTGGGCGAGGTCTCCCCGTAGGCCACCGATAATGGCGCTCATGCGGGGCCGAACAGCATTAGCTCCGTCGCGCGAAGCTTCACGGAGGGCTTTGCGGAACGCGGGTAGATTGCCGCTTTGGTGGGCGATCGTACGGAAACGATTCCTTACCGGGACGGAGAAACCACCAGGGAATTGCTCGTGCATGTATTGCACGCGGCGAGCGAATCGCCCGGTGGAGGAGCCCGCGCGAAGAAGCTCAACGGCGTCGGAATGCTGCTCCTCGTTAATGACGCCGAGCTGCGCCAGGATGCGGAAGAGCACGGCCCGCTCCCGCGCCTGCCCTGTCGCGCCTCCCACATTGAACGAGGTGCCCGGCGTCAGCGATATGAAATTGACCCGCTTTCGGGTCCCCGGCGCCGCCGGAGCGTTGAGTTTGGCCAACTCGGTGGGCAGCAGTGTAAGCCGCCCAGACTCGATGATGTCCTTCTGCCCTGTGACGTTCAGCCGGCTAAGGTTCTGCTTTGCCAGATCAGCATTGGAACAGACGTAGACGACGTCGATCCGGTCCACGCCGGAGTCCCCCTGATCAAGTCTCTCAATGGCCTTCGCGATAACGCCGCGGGCCACCATGCTCTTGCCCAGGCCGGTCTCGTCGGCCACAAGGAAGCGGTCCGCCGGCTGGTCGTCCAGGTACAGGCGCTTGAAGACGTGTTCGACGGTCCGTCGCTGGAAGCCCCGGAGGCCGTCCAGTGCAGGCGTTGCGTCAAACCCCATGAAATTCCCCCATGTCCAGTGCGTCGCTGGCTGCCGTCCACAGTACGTGCAGCTGTTGAATCTCCGGATCATCGCCGCGAAGGGCGAGCAGCCGGTCCATGACTACCTTCAGGTCCGGAAACACGGACAAGGCGTCCGGGCTGGCCATAGCTCCCACCATGGCCTCAAAGAGACCGGCGGTCGATCCGTCTCCGAATCCGGAACTCGCGAACCATCCGGCACCGGTTCCTGACCCAGGCAGGGCATCCTCGGGCGTGAGGAACAGCAGGAGGAACTGACGGAGCTTCTGCGGGTCATCCAGCTGGCGCGCGATGATCTCGTCCAGCCGGCCCGCAGGGTCGGTGCGGAGGCTGCCCTGGATCACCGTGCTCTTGGACAGTCCGGCCTCCGCGTCCTCGAGCGTGAGCACCAGGTAAGGGGTCACGTCGGCGAGCGGTATTGCGTGGAAGGAATGGTCATGCGGGCCAGAGGAAGGCTCGACGACGGCGCTCGGCTGGGGGAGCGAGAGGAGCCTCAGCGTCGCGTTGAACTCAGGCTTCGGTGACCAGTCATGCGAGACGATCACTGTAAAGGCGTTCTTGGCTCCGCCGTCGGGTACGGCGTCTAGGAGGAACCGGTGGGCTGCGGCATCCCGCAGCGCGTTCTCCAGTCGGAAGGCTGCTTTGTCTTCCTCCGAGCGGGCTTGGCCGCCCGTGCCGTCATAAACCGCGAAGGGAAGGTCCTTCATACTTTCCCTGATTCGCTGGACCCCAAGGCGCTTCTTGGCTCCGCGCATTTCCAGCAGGAATTCAACGTTCTTGGTGAAACCCGCCTCGGTGGCGTTGGCGGAACCCAAGAGTGCATAGGTGAAGTGGTCGTAGTCGCAGAAATAGGCCTTGGCATGAAGGCCGGTCAGATCATCTGCAATCTTCTGGGTCCCGGACTCGTCCGTTTCGCTCAAGCCTGAGTCCGCCGACTCGGGGATGCCGAGCTCATCAAAAGCCTGGAAAGAAGTCCGGGTATCCGCAACGGTCTTCTCGTTGAGTAGGTCCAGCTGGTCGCCTCGCGAGTAGACGTAGAGATGCTCTGTCCAACGGTCCTGCAGCCGGCCGATCAGCCGGTCGTCCAAAAATGGCGAGATGACCAGCTTGTCGCGTCCCAGGAAGGCTGCGTTCCCCGTTTTGTTGTTCAGCGCAATGAAGTTCACCGGGTCTCGGAGGTGGGCCACGATCGAGCCCTGTTCGAAGTCTTCTCCCATGCCCATCGGACGGAATGCCAAGCGGTGGATGTCCTCGGGCAGGTCCCAGCGAACGTTCGTCAGGCGGGAGGCGAGGCCGCGCACCCTGGCCAGCCGGTCGGCGTCGGGCTTTACCGTGCAGAGGCTGGGGAGCCCGGCGATGAAGCGTGCCAGGGGCCCGCTGTCGGGACCCGCGTCCTCGCTGTCCCTTACTGGTTCGCCGTCCAGCCGGACGAGGAGGTCCCAGCTGGCGTCGGTGGTGAGGTTGCGGCTGCTGCACAGGAAGCGGTAGCGGCGCTCGTCGCCGTTCTCGAATTCGAGGAGCCACACTTTGGGGTGGAACAGGCCGCGCTTGACGCTGACCTGGTGGACCATGGGTTCCAGTAGTGCGAGCAGGTCGGAGGCGTCCGAAGGTGCCTTGATGTGGCCGGCCTGGCAGAAGATGTCTACGCGGTCGGAGACTTTACGCAGGGCACTGAGAACTGCCACCGGGTTGGTGAATTCTTCTCCAGAACCGGCGACGAAGCTCAGCGGTACCGACAGCGCGCTGGTCATGTCCAGAGTGAAGGTGGTACCCACGGCATGGGCGAGCCGGAATCCGGCTGGCGGGCGCAGTTGTTGGGTGAGTGCCTGCCTGTTGGCTGGATTAAGCATTTGCCTGCCCTTCCCGTGCCAGCCCGGCGTGGATATCCAGTACGTTTCGGCGGACTTGGGTCCAGCGGAAGGTCAGCGACGCAACTTGGGCTGGCGGTTGCCATGCGCGGAGCCGGCGTTCGTTGCGGAAGCGTGAGTTGGACTTCTTCATCAGCTTCTCCCGGGTTTCGACGGCGGTGCGGAAGTTTGCGTTGTCGATGAGCTTTTCTGCGCTGAACGCGGCGGCGAGCATTGCCCGAGCGAAGTCCGCAGTGTTGCTGTTAATGCCTTTGTTCATGGTTTTGGCACGGCCGAGGTAATCCTCGGCGTCCCAGTTGACGAGGAGTTCGCGCATGCTGTCGCGGCGTTCTTCCCAGGCTTCCAGGAGATCCCGTGTTGGCTCCAAAGTGTCGGCCTCATTGGAGAAAGTCTTTTCTGACAGCTCCGCAATAAGGTGCTGATAGAGGATGGTGGCGCCGTTGTGAATGAAGGAGAATGCTTCAGCATCTTTGAGCCACTGCGCCGGTTCGTCCCCCGCACTGCGGCACGCAGGGTCAACCCAAGGTGCCCACGACTTTGGTTCGGGACTGATTGCGGAGCCAACGACGTGAGCCAGCATTGTGCCCGCGCAAGTGGTAAGGATCCGCTCCTGGAGCCAACGGGCCTCATCGTGCGACAGCGTAAGTCCGTTTTCTTCGGACTGGGGGAAGCCGTCCGGCGGATTCGGCAGGCTCGGATCCCAGACGTAGTACGCGTTCTCGCCTTCCTCAGGGGACGGCGTGTCAGCACACATCAGTTGTGCGACGGCGGAACGGTCTGTTTCGGGGTTGACGATCCCGTAGCGGCGTAGTGCCGACCAGTAGGCCGCCGACGGAAGCTGTTGCACGTTCATACCGGCAACGCCACCGATGTAGCCTGTCTCCCCGAGCTCCTTGAATCGGCCGATTAGCTGCCGCTCGGATTGCTCGGCCCGCTTCCGGAGTTCATCCGGGTTTCTGCTGCCGCGGTGTGCGGTTTGGTAGGCCCAGGGGACAAGGAGCATGTAGCGGGCGCCGAGATGCAGGACGGATGTGCCCGGGAATAGGCTGTTGCTGATCGCGTCTCGGAGCTGGCCCATGCCGAGGTCGTCCGTGGTTTCTGGCGTGCCGAAGAGCTTTACGAGTTCGCGCATCTTGGAGTTTTCCTCAGTGGATGCGTCGAGCCAGGAAATCAGTGAGGTCATGGGGTTGGAGGACTCGCTTCTGCGCTGGTGCCTAACATTTGCAGTGGTGGCACTTCTCAACTACGAATTGTCCCCCAAGTGCACACTATGGCACAGGGCTCCCGCAGCTTGCGGAGCTGTGATAATCCTGAGGAAATCCTTCGCCTGACGTCGTGTGCCCTGCATTCCCCGAGGACTTCTCGTGGATGGCATCTCGTCGTCGAAATCACTCTAGGCGATGGCTACGACATTGTTCACCCACCGTTCCAGCTCAGACGCTCCATCACTTTAAGTCAGGTTTCGACGAACGCTCTGGCACTTTGCAGTGCCCGGTAGCCGCCGCTATTCCGATGCCTCGTGTTGCTCCATTTGGCAACCTGTCCATGTGGGGCCCCGCCACGGACCTCAAGCCGTTCATCACCGGCCGGATCGCGCTCGAGGACCTGATGGAGCAGGGGTACGACACCCTGATCAAGCACAAGGACACGGCGGTGAAGGCGCTGGTGCACCCTTAGGTGCTGGCGGGCGTCAGGGCAGGGGCTGCCGTTCGCCCACGCTGACGGAAGCCGACGGCGCCAGGTACTCCCGCCGTCGTCGTTCCATCCGTTGCTGCTGGCCCGGCGACGGGATTCTGGCACGCTTGGCGCGGTTGCATCTGGCACAGGCTGCGACGAAGTTCTGCAGGCTGGTGGAGCCGCCCTTGGACCACGGGTAAAAGTGGTCGCCGTGCTCGGCCGGTCGGCCGCAGCGGCGCCCGAAGCCGACTTCCAGTTCGCACAGGCCGGCGGCCCGGGTCATCCCTTCAGTGCGCTGCTGGCGCGTGAAACGGCGCACGGGATCCCGGCGCCGGACATCCCGGCCGGTGATGACGGCGGCGGCAATGCCCAGCACGACGGCGGCCACGCCGGGGAGCGCAACCGCGGCGACGACGTTCTCCACCATGCCGCGCAGGACCCCTGCGGCGGCGGACGGCCCCGCTCCGACAGCCGGTGCTGTCTTCGACATGAGCGCCGACATCACCGCGACGGCGAGCCACACCATCACCGCTGAGTACGCCAGGCGAAGCCCCTGCCGGGTCCAGTAGATGCGGCCGAGTTCCGGCATTGATTACCCCCATTTTCAGTTCGCCGGAAGCCCGTGGCTCCGGATGACTAGGGAATCCTATAGGCGGGATGCGGGGCGGTGCCCCAGGTTTAGCCCAGTTTTTGCCGAGGTTCCGCGTCCACTCTTGGCGGGAGGAGACGCGCGTGGCTCCCGCTCCCAGCATCGAGGCCCCCAAGCCGGTCACCCTGCTGTCCACCTCCCGTGGCGATTAGACGCAGGTCACTAACAGGTGCAAGGGTGGACGCGTGGATGCCGACATCAACTTCTATTTCGACCCCGTCTGCCCTTTCGCCTGGATGACAAGCAAGTGGGTGCGGCAGGTGCAGGCACAGCGCGAGTACACCGTGGACTGGCGGTTTATTTCGTTGCGCCTTATCAACGCCCACGTTGACTATGACGCGCAGTTCCCACCTGAGTACGAGGCCGGACACACGGCCGGGCTCCGGCTCCTGCGGGTGGCGGCCCGGGCACGTGCTGAGCATGGCCGCGAGTCGATCGCCCGGCTGTACGAGGCGTTCGGCACCCAGATTTTCGAAGCTGCCCCGGACACGGCCGGCCAGCGCAGCGAGGCCGAGGTGCGTGAGGAACGGGGGACGCGAGAGTTCGTGGAGCCGGTCCTGGCCCAGGCCGGCCTGCCCCCGGAGCTTGCGGAGGCTCTCGACGACGACTCCTGGGACTGCGAGATCCGGCAGGAGACGGATGAGGCGCTGGGGCTCACGGGCAAGGACGTGGGCACGCCCATCATCCACTTCGAACCGCCCGCCGGCGTGGCCTTCTTCGGGCCGGTGATCAGCCGGCTGCCGGACGACCAGTCGGCCGCCGAGCTGTGGGACCACGTGGTGGGGCTGGCACGGTTCCCTGGTTTCGCGGAGCTCAAGCGAAGCCTGCGCGAGCAGCCGCAGCTCCCGGCCTTCGGGGTCAGCCCCGGTACGGCTGGCCAGCAGGAGGACTGGCACGGCGGCAGCCGGCGGCAGAAGAAGTGACCGTCTGTAAGGATGGACCCATGAACCAGAACAGCATCCGCCACCACCAGGAGTCGGTCACCGTCAAGGCATCAGCAGAGGCGCTGTACGACCTGGTCTCCGACATCACCCGCACCGGTGAGTGGAGCCCGGTTTGCACGCGGTGCTGGTGGGACGACCAGGACAGCGCCGGCCAGCCCGGTGCCTGGTTCACCGGCCGTAACGAGCTCCCGCACCGGTCCTGGGAGACCCGCTCGCAGGTGGTGGCTGCCGAGCGTGGCCGCGAGTTCGCCTGGGTGGTGGGCGGCAGGTTTGTCCGCTGGGGCTTCGCACTCACCCCGGCAGATGACGGAACCATTTTGAGCGAGTCCTGGGAATTCCTGCCGGAGGGACTAGCCATGTTCGGGGAGAAGTACGGTGCTGACGCTGACGCCCAGATCGCCGACCGCACCCGGCAGGCGCTGGACGGCATTCCGAAAACGCTCGCAGCAATCAAGCGTATTGCCGAGTCCGTCGCTGCAAATGAGGAAGTCAAGTCCTAGGACTGGAACTGCTGCATCACCGAAAGGGACGTAGCCGCGTGCAACAATGGCGCCATGACCCACGAGCAGCACCGGTCCGCCGCGCCGGAAGCGGGCAGCACCGACCACCCCGCATTTGAAGCCGCCTACCAGGCCGCCCAAAAGGGCCTGGCCGAGGGCGGTATCCCCATCGGAGCGGCGCTCGCCCGGGACGGCGTGGTCATTGCAAGCGGGCACAACGAACGCGTCCAACAGGACGACCCGATCGCGCACGGGGAAATGTCCGCGCTCCGCGCCGCCGGCCGGCAGACGAGCTACCGGGACACCACGCTCTACACCACCCTCGCCCCGTGTGCCATGTGCGCCGGAACGATCATCCAGTTCAAGATCCCCCGCGTGGTGGTGGGCGAAGCACGCACGTTCGACGGCGAATTGGAGCTCCTGCGGTCACGCGGGGTGGAGGTGGTGGTCCTGGATGATCAGCGCTGCGTGGACATGATGCGCACCTTCCAGACCGAGAACCCCGGCCTGTGGGCGGAGGACATCGCCGAGTAGCCCCGGGCCGGCGCCGTCGTCCGTTGCCAGCGTCCTGGGCAGCGCCAGTCCCGCCAAGCGTGGAACGGCCGCAGGCCGGGCTTGGATGAATCCCGCAGGACGGAGACTTCCCGGCCGCCCGGGGAGTCCGCCCCGGGACCCTCGGAACCGGCGAGTTCCTGGAGGATGTTGACGAAAAGCTGCCGGCCCTCCAAGATCAAATGATTCACGGAACCCGATATGCGTGTGTTCCGGACAGGGCGCAGGGGGATGCGGGTGGACTGGTGGTGGCTCTCGTCGGCGGCAAATACGGTGGTGGCCGTCTCCTACCTGGCGATTTCGGTGGCCATCATTGTGCCCCTGGCCCGGTCCGGGCAGGTGCGCCGGAACCGGCTGGGAACTGCAACGGCGGCGATCTTCTTTACCTGCTCCGTGGGGCACGGCCTGCACGCTGTCCATCCGCTGCTGCCTTTCCTGGGGCTGGACGTCCCCGAGGGCCACGCCTCCAGGGAGGGCATCTCCTGGCATGACGCGTTGTGGGAGGTGACGACGGCGGGAGTGGGCCTCTATTACTGGACGCTGCGCCGGGCGTACGCATCCATGCTGGCGGGACCGGTGATTTTCGAGGACCTGATCGAGCGGCAGCGCCTGGCGGAACTTGAAGCCGAAGCGGAGCTGAATGCTGTGCGCCGGCAGGGCGCCGCCGAGCTTGAACTCAGTGAGAAACGCTTCCGTCTTGCCTTTGAGCACGCCCCGATCGGCATCGCGCTCCTCAGCCTGGACCCCGGAGATGCAGGCAAGGTGCTGCGGGCCAACTCCGCCTTTTACGCCCTCCTGGGACGCACGCCCACGGAAGTGGAGTCCGGCAGTGTCCTGGATTTCATGGTGCCGGAGGACCGGTCCGCGGCCCAGCGCCGGCTGGTACAGATGGTGGCCGGGGAAGTCACCGAGTACACCGATTCCCGGCGTTTCTTCCAGGCGGGCGGGGACATCGTCTGGACCTCGATGACAAGCGCGGTGGTGGCCGATGACCATGGCGTGCCCCTGTACCTGGTTGCCCAGTTCGAGGACATCACGGGCCGCCGCGAAACTGAACAGCTGCTCACCCGGCAGGCCATGCACGACGGCCTGACGGGCCTGCCCAACCGGGTGCTGCTGATGGACAGGATCAGCCATGCCCTGGCCCGGACACAGCGCAGCAGCGGGCAGGTGGCCGTGTTCTTCGTGGACGTGGACGGGTTCAAGGCCGTCAACGACACCCTGGGACATGCTGCCGGCGACCTCCTCCTGATCGAAGTAGGCCGGCGGCTGCGCTTACTGGGGCGTGAGGACGATACCGTGGCGCGCCTGGCAGGAGACGAATTCGTGGTGCTCTGCGAAGGCCTCCCGGACCGCGCCGCGGCAGAAGCCGTGGCCCGACGCCTGCTGGACGGGCTGGAAAGCCCGTACGAAATCGGCCGGGACGTCTTCCGGACCAGCGCCAGCATCGGCATCGCGCTGGCCGGCCGGGACAGCACCGCGGCCGACCTGCTGCAAAACGCCGACATCGCCATGTACCGGGCCAAGGAAGCGGGCCGGGGCCGGTACGTGGTCTACGACAGGAACCTGCGCGCCATCCGTGACAGCCGGCTGCGCACCGAGAAGGAACTGCGGCAGGGAATTGAAAACGGCCAACTGCGCGTCCTCTTCCAGCCCGTCATTGGCCTGGCTGACGGGGGCCTTGCCTCCGTGGAGGCGCTCGTGCGCTGGGACCATCCGGGCCGGGGCCTGCTGGCGCCGGCCGAGTTCCTGGACGTGGCGGAAACGACCGGATTAATCATTCCCCTGGGCCGCTGGATGATCCCCGAAGTCTGCCGCCAGGTGGCGGCATGGCAGCGCAAAGATCCCGGACGCGCTCCGCAGCACGTTTCTGTCAACGTCAGCGCCGTTGAACTCAGCAGCCCCGGCATGGTGAACGCCGTGGCGCGTGCCCTTCGCGACGCCGGGCTTCCGCCCAGCGCCCTGTGCGTTGAGATCACCGAGTCCGCCCTGCTGGACAGCAACAGCACCAACATCTCTACCGTCCGGCAGCTGCGGGCCATGGGCATCCGGATCGCGCTGGATGACTTCGGCACGGGCTATTCCTCGCTCACCAACCTGAAGCGGTTCCCGGTGGATGTGGTCAAGATCGACAGGTCCTTCGTGGCCGGCCTTGGCATCGACGCCGAGGACACCGCCATCGTCGGCGCCGTCGTCGGGCTGGCCCACGCACTCGGGCTGGCCACCACGGCCGAAGGCGTCGAAACTGACGCCCAGCGCGATCACCTGCGGCGCCTCGGATGCACCCACGCCCAGGGGTATTTCTACTCCCGGCCGGCAACCATCTCCGAGCTCACCGGACTCACGGCCCGGCTAACGGACATGCAGCCCGCAGAACCGCTGTCCTAGCCGCGACCGCGCTGCTGATTGCCCTCTACATCGCGGGCATCCCGTGCGGACAAATGTCGGTGCCCGCCAGCCCAGGCGTACCTTGTCCGAATGCGGGGTCGTCCTCGCTTCCTGCCCAGACGGCACCGCCGCCAGGGCAGGGCATCACCACGAACGCCAAGCCATCATGATGGGCCCGCAGGTGGCGTCCGTCATCCTCGACCACTTCCCAGCCCGCCTCCGGCAACGCCGCACGGTAGTGCTGCAACACATCGACGTTTTCTGAGATGACTAACCAGCGTGTACAGCCGCCGACACCACTCATGCCGCTACCGCTGTATAGGCCGATGTGCGCGATGGAATCGAACGTCCGCTGGGACTCGCGGTCTGCACTGGCCATGGGCTCATCCGTACCCTCGGTCACGCACTGCGGAGAAGAGTGGTACTTCCCGACCTTCTGCCCCAGGGCCAGGGGGGTGACAGCAAGCATCACGAGCAGCATAACTACCGGGATGGCCGCGGCCGTCAGCCTCATCCATAGCCGTGACGAGAGCACCAGGACGGCCACGGCAACCAGCGCGACCAGACCGAGCGCCATGCCGGAAGGACCGGCCGTCAACCCCCAGGTGAGCCCCTCGAACGCGGTAGCGGTGACGTTGCCGTACACCGCCATGAAGCCCTGATGGACCGGCACAGCCAACAGGGCCAGTCCTGCCTCGGCGGCGAGCAGCGCCGCAACAGAGAAGGCTCGGCCGGTCATGGGCATGGCTCATTGTAGGTTCCGCCTGAGCAGCCGTACATGGGCCCATTGCCGGCGGGCAACTGACAGCAGCGGGCACCCTCCGGGACACCACGCTCTGCACCACCCTCGCCCCGTGCGGCGGGGTTGATGGGGCTCAGGGGCGAACGGGCGTGGCCGCCTCTGTTCCCACCACAGTTGTCCACGGGCGGGCGGTCCACGATGTCACGACGCCGGCGGTCACGTACGGATCGGCACCTGCAAATGCCCTTGCGGCCTCGAGGGCGTTCTCGCCTGTGAAGATCAGCAACCCAGTGAAGGGTCCTTCCCCAACGGCTCCACCCAGCAGAAGGTCACCCCGTTCCGCTGCTTCCCACGCCGCCTTGAGGTGGTCTGCGCGGTATTTTTCGCGGGTCTGGAGGTAGTTGTCCTCGTAGGCGTATTCGAGCACGGCGTGCATGGGTGTCCGTCCATTTCATTCAGGGATTTCACTCGTTGTAGAAGGTAGCGTACCCGCCGTGACCTAGCCCGAAACGGCGGCCACCTCAACAGCAACCCCCGCGTCCCGGAATTTCTGCACCTGCCCGGGGCCGGCGCCGTCGTCCGTCACCAGGGTCCAGGGAAGTGCCAGCCGCACCCAGGCATGGAACGGCCGCAGGCCGAGCTTGGAGGAATCGGCCAGGACGTAGACTTCCCGGCCGCGCCTCGCCATGAGCTCCTTGAGCCGGGTCTGGGCGTGGTCGGCTTCGCAGATGCCGTCCTCGGCGGTGACGGCGTCGGCGCCCAGGAACACCCGGTCGAAGCTCATCCGCTCCAGCGCCGCCTCGGCCAGGGGCCCGACGAAACTCTGCGAAACGGCGCGCAACCGGCCGCCCAGGCAGTCCACCTCGATGCCCTCCGAGTCGGCCAGTTCCTGCAGGGTGTTGATGCCCGGCGTGGTGACGGAGAGCTTGTCGAACCCGCGCAGTTCGTGGGCCAAGGCACCCACGGTGGAGCCGGCGTCGAGCAGGATGTTCTCTCCGGGCCGGATCACGGCCGCGGCCCAGCGGGCAATGGCGTGCTTCTGCTCGAACGCCTCGCCGGTGCGTTGCCGCAGCGACGCCTCGGGGTGCGCGCCCAGGGCCATGGCGCCCCCGTAGGTGCGGGCCAGCCGGCCCTGCCCGTTCAGCAGCGCCAGGTCCCGGCGGATGGTGGAGGCGGTCACCTCAAACCGGGCGGAGAGTTCCTCCACGGAGGCCAGCCCGGTGGTCACGGCGAGGTGGTAGATCTCCTCGCGCCGCGCGTTTGCGCTCAGCATTCCCGGTCTCCTTCCCGTGGCAGTGGTAACCATGCTAGGTCCGGCCGCCTGAAACTCCCCGCAGCACCGGAACCACTCGACAACGGCCGGTCAGCAATTCTACGCTGACCGGCCGTTTGTCTCTTACGGGTGCTTAGGGGGCTTCCTCGCGTGCCGGCGCGAGGTCCACTGCCTGCCGCAGTGCTTCAAGCAGGGACTCGTGGTCCGCGATGTTCTTGCCCGCGATGTCGAAGGCCGTGCCGTGGTCCACGGACGTGCGCACCACGGGCAGGCCCACGGTGATGTTCACGCCGTTCTCCAGGCCAAGGACCTTCACCGGGCCGTGGCCCTGGTCGTGGTACTGGGCCACCACCAGGTCGAAGTCGCCGCGGCCGGCCAGGAAGAACAGGGTGTCGGCCGGGAGCGGGCCGAAGGCGTCGATTCCTTCCGCCTGCGCCTTCTCGATGCCCGGCTGGATCTTCTCCGCCTCTTCGCCGTAGCCGAACAGGCCGTTCTCGCCCGCGTGCGGGTTGATGGCGCACACCGCGATCCGCGGGTTTTCGATCCCGGAGGCCTGCAGCAGTTCGTAGCCGCGCTTGATGGTCCGGTAGACCAGGTCGCCGTTGATCTTGGCAATCGCATCGATCAGGCCGATGTGGGTGGTGACGTGGATGACGCGCATCTTGGGGGCGGTCAGCATCATGGAGACTTCCTCGGTGCCGGTCAGTTCGGCGAGGAGCTCGGTGTGGCCGGGGTACTTGTGGCCGGCGGCGTGCAGGGCTGCCTTGTTCAGCGGCCCGGTGCAGATGGCATCCACCTGGCGGTCCATGGCCAGGGCAACGGCCTTTTCGATGAAGAGGAACGAACCGTGGCCGGCTGCGGCGGAGAGCTCACCCCACGCGAGGTCCTCCGGGATGCAGTCGATGTCCAGAACGTCGATGGTGCCCTCTGCGAACAACGCCTCCGACGGTTCGGCGACCTTGCGCAGGGTCAGCGGGCTGGAGACGATGTCCGCGGCGAGCTGCATCCGGCGGAGGTCGCCGATCACCAGCATGCGCGCCTTTGACCGCAGTTCGCTGTCCGCCAGCGCCTTGACGATGATTTCCGGGCCAATGCCGGCCGCATCGCCCATGGTGATGGCAACAATCGGGCGTCCCATTATTTGATACTCATTTCAGTTGTAGTGCCAGTGAGAAATTGGATGGTCCGGGCCAGCGTACCGGCGTCCCCGAACGCGCCGGCCTTGGTGACCAGCAGGGGGAGGGGCTCGGGCAGCAGGCTCAGCACGACGCCGGGCTCGATCTCACCGAGGACGGTGAAGCTGCCCGCGCCGAGGGCCTTTAGAACTGCCGTGGCCGTTTCGCCGCCCGTCATGACGAGGGCGTCGCAGTGCCCGATGCCCGCCGCCGTGGCGCGGGCCAGGGCCTCCGCCACCACAAGCGCCTGCGACTTGTCCACCGTCCCCATCGGGTCCGGTGTCAGCACCACGTCATTCCGCGTCATTGCCTCTGCGACGAGGCGGGCCACCGCTGGCCCCTCCAGCGCGTGGTGGTCCAGCGTGATGTGCTCGGCGCCGGCGGCCACCAGTGCCTCGGTTTGCCGCCGCGCAAGGCTGGAGTAGCTGCCGATCACCGTGAGGGTCCTGCTGACGCGCCGCACTTGCGCATTTCGCGCAGATCCTTCGTCGCGCGAAGCGATGTGCGCCGCCAGCCCGCCGGAGCCCACCAGGAGCGCGGGGAAGTCCAGCAGGTCCGCGGCGGCCGCGATGGCGTGCAGGTCCTGGTCCGAGGAGGCGTCCAGTACGACGGCGTCAATCCCGCGTTCCTGCACGTCGCGCAGGTGCGCCGCCAGTTCCTCCGGCGTGCGTCCGGAAGGTCCGGCCACCACCTCGACGGTGAGGCCGCCCGCGGCAAGTGCGCCGCCGACGTCGCCGCCGAAGCGGCCTTCAATGTTCTGCCTGCCGCCCACGTGGACAATGCCGCCCAGTGTGGTCCTTCCCGTGGCGGGAAAGGCCGGAGCCACGATTGCCAGGCCCTTGCCGCCGCGGGCGAGCCCTGCCAGTGCTGCCGCGACCTCCGCGCCCACATTGCCGCGAAGCAGCGAGTCGATCTTCTTGAAGACCCGCCGGTCCTCCTCCAGGGCACGCCCGACGGCGGAAGTGACGGCCGCGGCCGCCTCCTCCGCCGCCAGGTAGCGGCTCTCTGTGTTGATCGAAAGGATCTCCGCCTCCGGCCAGGTGCTGCCGACGTCGAGCATTACGGAGCTGGTGTGCGTGGGGCCGTAGGCCGCGGCAGCATCTGCCGCCCCCGTCAGGTCGTCGGCGATGATTGCCCAGCGCGTGGTGGTGTTGGTGCTCATACTGCGTGTGCAACCTCAGGAGCTGCCGCGCCTTCCTTGGCCTTGAGGCGCTTGGCGTACCAGGCAACCATGATGGGGCAGCCGATGGCGGTCACGACGACGGAAGCGGCAACCAGGACGGTGGCGGGTCCGGCGGCGGGAAGGTACGCAGGGTTGGCCGCAGCCACCAGCATGGGGACAGTTGCGGCGTTGCCTGCGGTGGTGGCAGCGGCGAGACCGGCCAGGCCGGTGCCTCCGCTCAGCTTGTCCGCGAAGAAGAGCACAGCGCCGCCGACGATCAGCACGAACAAGCCAAGCGCGATGCCCAGCAGGCCGGCGCTAAGTACCTTTTCGAGGTTCAGGCCGAAGCCCAGGGCCAGGGCGAAGAACGGAATAAGGACGGGGGCAGCGGAGGACAGGAACTTCCGCATGGCCGGGTCAAGCGTGCCCAGCAGGACGCCAAGGAGCAGGGGGATGATGGCGCCCACCAGGGCCTGCCACGGGAAGGCCGACAGGCCTGCCACGCCCAGCGTCAGCATGGTCAGGAAGGGGCCGGATTCGAGCGTCATGACGGAGTAGGCGGCAACGTCCTTCGGCTTGCCGTACTGACCCATGAGCGCCATGTACAGGCCGCCGTTGGTGTCATTGAGGGCTGCCAGGATGGCGAGGACGGACAAGCCTGCAAGCAGCCCGCCCTCAATGGGTAGTTCGCTCATGAACCTGCCGGCAATGATGCCGATGATGACCGCGAACAGGACCTTGGCGCCAAAAAGGACGCCGCCCTTTTTCAGGATGTAAGGGGTGGCCTTGATGTCGATGCTTGCACCCATGCAGACATAGAACACGGCCAGGATGGTGGTGCCGCCGGTGAAGAGGGCCCCCGTGAACGAACCGAAAAACTTGGCGGAGTCCGGCGCGAAGGTGGCCAGGAGGGCGCCGATGAGAAGGGGGACCAGCATCATGCCGCCAGGAACTTTTTCCATGGTGGCCTTGATCGGGACATGCATGTTGCAACCTCATTGTTGTCGGGGGAGGGGGGATCGAGAGCCGCCCGGCTTCGACCATGATAAGGATCATAGAGTCTGATGCGCGTTTAGCGCAACCATGCATGCGCGAAGTGCGCAAAAAGATCCCGCAGGGCTCCAGGAAGCATTGTCCGGTGACGGCGGTGACCCTCGCCGGCCTCATCGCTGCCGTCACCGCACGGCTCGTCCTCCGGTGCAGAGGCCGAGCCGGAGGATCCGCCGGGAAACCGGCTGGCTGAAGACGGGACCCCTAGCCGCGGGAGTCCAAGGCGTCGAACTGCTCCTGCCAGAGAGACAGCTCGCGGGCCTTGTAGAGCCTGTGCGACGGGCTCCATTTTGGCCAGATTCCGGATTCAGGCTGTGCTTGCGCCCGCGGCCGGTCCTGGATGCGGGCGACTACGGGCGGGAAGGGCGCGCGCTGCACGCTCCGTCCGCTGCCGACGGCGGGCCTGGCCAGCGCTTTTGGCCGGGCTCCAGGCCCGGCGGGCAGGGGTTTCAGGTCCATCGCCCAGAGAATCAGCTTGCAGCCCGTCCAGATGATGCCGCACAGGACCATCGCGGCGAACAGGACGGCAATCCACAACAGGATCCCGATCGCGGAGAAAATTACCACCATGGTCCATTTTACGGACGTAGCCGCCGTTAACGGGAGGGCTGAATCCCGCGAAGAGGGGCCGTAGCCTCCGTGAGCTGGAGCGTGAACACCCACAGCAGCACGTCCTCGCCCGGCACGTACCAGTCCCGTTCGGGCGCCCGCCGGAAGCCCAGCGATTCGTAGAGGGCGTGCGCCCGTTCCATGAAGGTGGCGCTGGTGATGCCGCCCGCCGAAGTGCGACGCTCACCGAGCGCCGCCGGCTGCGGCAGTCCGCTCCACGTAGTAGCACAGCCGTGCCAAATCCGGCTGCGACGAGGGATCGCCCACGGCGTCCCCGCCCACCGCGTTCGCCACGGCCAGCGCCCGCGAATAGTCCAACCCCTGGCGCAGCGCCAGGACCAGGGCGGCGCAGAACGCGTCCCCCGCACCCACGGTGTTCGCCACCGTGACCGCAACGGAAGGAGCCTCGGCCACCTTCCGGCCGTGCTCAAACATCGCCGAGCCGTCCCCGCCGTACGTCACGGCCACCAGCTTCGCCGAGGCGAGGGCCGGGATCAGGGCGTATTCGCTCTCGTTGACGATCACCAGGTCGCAGCGCTCCAGCAGTTCCGCCGGCAGGTCCATGGCCGGAGCGGCGTTCAGGACGAAATACCCGGGAGTCTTCCGGGCGGCCTCCAGCACCACCGGCAGGCCCACCTCCAGCTGGCACAGCACCGTTTCCTCCGGGCCGAACTCCACCCCGTCCAGCGACAGGTGTGAGTTTGCGCCCGGGCACACCACGATCTGGTTCTCGCCCGCCCGGTCCACCACGATCAGCGCCGTCCCGGTGGCCCCGGGAAGCACCGACACGTCCGCGGTGTCGACGCCGGCACCCGCCAGGGCGTCCAGCATCCGCTGCCCCTGGGCGTCGCCGCCCACGGCGCCCACCATGCGCGCGCTGCCGCCCAGCCGCGCCGCTGCCGCGGCCTGGTTGGCGCCCTTGCCGCCGGGCTGCTCGGAGAGCACGGCGCCGCCGATGGTCTCGCCCGCGGTGGGAAGCCGTTCGGCGGTGGCGATCAGGTCCAGATTGATGCTGCCGACCACGGTGACGGCAGGTCGTGTTGTGTTCATGGGAAAACTCTCTCAGGGGGAGGGCCGGAAGCGGCGGGGGTTTCGAAAAAGTGTAGCGCATGGTTATACTTGTGAGTCATACATGGTTGTATAACAAGTCGAATCGCCATGAAAGACGATCCCTTCTGCTCGAACAAAGGAGTTTGATGTGAACACCCCAACCCCCGCGGCAGCCGCGCCTCCCGCCCAGGGCGGCGCCGCCGTCGTACTTCCCGCGGACCCGCCGAAAGCCGCCGGCCGCCGCGCCGCCCTGCTGATCTCCACCCTGCTGCTGGGCGTGCTGTCCTTCCAGCTCAACGCCAGCATGGTCACCCCGGCGCTGCCGCAGATCGCCGCCGAATTCGGCCAGGGCGCGGACAGCGCCGCCCCCGTCCAGTCCATGTTCTTCCTGGCCGGCGCCATCGCCGGGCCGGTCATCGGCCGCTGGAGCGACTTCATTGGCCGCCGCGCCGCCCTGCTCCTGGTCCTGGGGATCATGGGCGCCGGCACCGTCCTCTGCATCACCGCCCCCACGCTTGAACTGCTGGTCACCGGCCGGTTCCTGCAGGGCGTCTCCAGCGCCGTCTTCGCCCTCGCCTACATCGTGCTCAGCGAAAACCTGCACGCGAAAGTCTTCGGCACCTCCGTGGGCATCATCGCCGCCATCAACGGGGGAGTGGGCGGCGTGGACGGCTACGTGGGCGGGCTCATGGCCGAGACCCTCGGCTTCCGGTCCATCTTCGTCGTCGTCCTGGTCCTGACCGCCATCGCAGCCGCCTGCATCATCAGAATCGTCCCGGCCGGACGGCCGCAGGGCGTGCGCGGCGCCATGGACTGGTGGGGCGCCGGGTCCCTCTCGCTGTTCCTGGTGTTCACCACCTACTTCGTCTCCGGCGGATCCGCCGAGGGCTGGACCGCGCCGTCCACGCTGGCCCTGCTGGCCGGCACCGTGGCGTCCTTCGCCGCGTTCTGGATGATCGAGAAGCGCCGCAGCCACCCGCTGATCGCCGTCCACCACCTGCGCTCCCGCCAGGTGTGGCCGGTCATCGCCACCACCGTCCTCACCCTCGCCGGCATCTTCGCCATCATCAACTTCACCGTGGTGCTGCTGAGCCAGGATCCCGACGGCGGCTTCGGGCTCAGTGCCTCCATCTCGGCCCTGCTGTTCCTCACCCCGGCCGCGCTGATCGGCGTGTTCGCCGCGCCCCTGGCCGGATGGCTGGCGGACCGGCGCGGCTGGATCCGGACCCTCCGGTTTGGCACGGGGCTGAGCCTGGCCTGCGCCGTCGCTGCCGCCGCCTTCTCGGACAACCAGATTTCGGTGTTGGTCGCCGTCGCCGCCCTGGGCATCTTCTACAACGGCTTCTTCCTCACCGCCATCAACGGGCTCTCGGTGCTGCTCTCACCCAAGGAGGCCCCGGCCGCCCTGCCCGGCATCAACGGCGCCTCATTCGGCATCGGGGCGAGCCTCGGCGTCGTCCTCGTGGCGCCGTTCGCCGCGCAGGCCACCGCCGCCGGGTACGCCACCGCCCTCTGGATTTCCGTGGGCATCACCGCCGCCGCGTTCATCACCAGCCTCTTCGTCGCCGCCCCCAAGGGCGAGACCGTCTGACCCCTTATCCCATTCGAAGGAATCTATTGTGACTGCCCCCCTTTACCTGGACTGCGACACCGGCATCGACGACGCCCTCGCCCTGGCCTACCTCCTCGCTTCGCCTCGTGCTGACGTGGTGGGGATCGGGACCGTCAGCGGCAACGTCAGTGCCGCCGCCGGCGCCCGCAACACCCTGGACCTGCTGGCGCTCGCCGGTGCCGCTGATGTGCCTGTGGCTCTTGGCGCACACGACCCGCTTGTTGGCTCGTTTGCCGGCGGGGCGCCGTGGGTGCACGGGGAGAACGGGATCGGGGAGGTTTCCCTGGCGCCTTCCGCTGCTCCGCTTGCGGCGGAGTCCGCGGCGGAGATGCTGGTGCGGCTGGCGCGTTCCCATCCGGGTGCGCTGCGCGTGCTGGCGATCGGCCCGCTGACCAACATCGCCGAGGCTTTGCGGCTGGAGCCTGCGCTGCCGTCCCTGGTGGAGTCGGTGACGGTGATGGGCGGGGCCGCGCTGGCGCCGGGAAACATCACGCCCGTGGCGGAGGCTAACATCTGGCACGACCCCGAGGCCGCCGCCATAGTGCTGGCCGCGGAGTGGGATGTCACCCTGGTGCCGCTGGACGTGACCATGGCCTCGGTGCTGGAGGAGCCGCACCGGCAGGCGCTGCTGGCGTCCTCCGCGCCGGTGCCGCGGGCGCTGGGGGAGATGCTGGGCTACTACTTCCGGTTCTACGAGGGCATCTACGGCCGGCCCTGCTCCGCGATGCACGATCCGCTGGCGGCGGCGCTCGCTGTTGGTGCTGTTAAGCCTGCCCTGGCACCCGTGGTGCGCGCCGCCGTCGACACCTCCGACGGGCCCTCCCGCGGCCAGACCGTCTGCGACCTGCGCGGGCTGTACGCGGGGTACCCGGAGGTGAAGGGCGCGCGGTGCCGCGTGGTCCTGTCGCTGGAGGAGGACTTCGCCCCGCACCTGGTGGAGACGCTGCTTGGCTTCCCCTTCGGCGCAGGTTCGGAAAGCACGACGGCGGCACTCACCTCCGCCGGGTAGGTGGCCTGGGCTGTCCGAAGACTTTTTTGGCCGGTATCTATCCAGCCAGCGAAGGTTGCCGCAAGATAGGCACATGAAAAGAACTGTTGTCGCGGGTTTCGCGGCGCTCATGATGGGGTTTGGCGCTCTCACCTTCGCGGTCCCGGGCAACGCGGCCGGCCAGCCGACGCACGTCCCGGGGCAGATCCTCGTTAAATTCAGGGACAACGGCGCGGCGGCCGGCGTGCTGCGCCAGCACGGCCTCAGCGACGGTCCCGGGGTTGGCAGCACCGGGGCCCGCCTCATCAAGGTACCGGCCGGTAAGGAACTGCAGCTCATCGCAGCCCTCAGCCGGAACCGGGCCGTCGAGTATGCCGAGGCCGACCAGGTGGCCACCGTCGCTACTGATAACTCCAACGTCGACTACGTCCCCCGCCAGTACGCCTTGCAGAACACGGGCCAGGGCTTCTGGAATACGCGCGAAACCACATACGTAGCCCCGGGGAAACCCGACGCCGACGTGGACGCGGTCGAAGCCTGGGGCGGAGGCGAAACGATCGGTGCCGGCATCAGGGTGGCTGTGCTCGATACGGGCGTGGCCAGTGACAACCCGGACATTGCAGTCAAGGTTGATGCACACAAAAACTTCAGTACCGCGGCAAACGGTGAAGACAAGTACGGCCACGGCACCCACGTGGCGGGCATCATCGCTGCAACCAGAGACGCGGTTGGTGTCACGGGGGTGTGCCCGGGCTGCAGGATCCTGGACGGCAAGGTCCTGAACGACAGCGGCTCCGGTTCCACCTCAAGCATTGCCAACGGCATCGCCTGGGCCGTCAGCCTAAAAGCCCAAGTCATCAACATGAGCCTGGGCCAGCGCGTTTCATCACGGACCCTCGAAGCCGCGGTCAATGACGCCTGGACGGCGGGTGCGGTGATCGTCGCGGCGGCCGGCAACGGAGGTACCCAGTCCAAGATCTACCCGGGTGCCTATCCAAACGTGATCGCCGTCGCGGCGACGGACAACAAGGACGCCAAGGCGTCGTTCTCCACCTACGGCAAGTGGGTGGACGTCGCTGCGCCCGGTGTCAGTGTTTACTCGACCTTCCCCAACGGGAGTTTCCAACTCGCTACCCAGAACGGCCGCGCCCATGGCTACGACATAGCCAGCGGCACGTCGATGGCCTCACCCGTCGTGGCCGGTGTGGCCGGGCTGGTGCGGGGCAAGTATGCCAGCGCCGACAATGCATCAGTCCGGACCATCATCGAATCGACTGCTGATCCGATCGCGGGCACGGGTACCTACTGGTTCCATGGCCGCGTGAACGCCTACAAGGCGGTCGGCGGCACAGCGCCCGGAGTTTAAAGGGTCGGCCGGCGAGGCCCGGTACAGGAGTGACCAATATGGCAGTCCATCATCGGGTCTTCGCGCGGCTCTACCCGGTGGTGGGTAAGGCGATGGAGCGCGGCGGCATGGACCAGCGCCGCCAGGAGTTGCTCACCGGCCTCTCCGGCGAGGTGGTCGAGGTAGGTGCCGGCGACGGGCTTAACTTTCCGCACTACCCGCCCGCCGTCACCCGTGTCCTGGCCGTGGAGCCGGAACCGCACCTGCGGCGCCTCGCCCGCGAAGCGGCCAGCCACGCTCCGGTACCGGTCGAGGTTGTTGATGGTCTCGCGGAGAGGCTTCCCTGCACTGACGGCAGCGCCGACGCGGTGGTTGTGTCGCTCGTATTGTGCTCGGTGGCCGACCAGACGGCGGCGCTGCGGGAAATCCACCGTGTGCTCAAACCGGGCGGTCGGTTGCGTTTCCTCGAACACGTCCGGGCGGACACGCCCGGTCTCGTCCGGCTTCAACGAGTGCTCGATGCCACCCTCTGGCCCCGTGTGGCCGGGGGATGCCACACGGGCCGCGACACCGCTGCGGCCATTGAACGCGCCGGGTTTACCATCAAGAGCCTGGACCGGTACCTGTTTCCGGGCGCCCGCACGCCGGTCTCCTTCCACATCCTCGGCACCGCCATCCGCGGCGGCTAAGGCTGATGCGGCACATTGCTGCTATGGGCGTCAGCGCGGGCGGAGCTGTTACGCACAACAAGAGTGGGTGCGATTGGCGTACGGTCCACGTCCCGCCCTTCCATTGCACCAAGAAGCACTTCCATGCTCATGAGCGCCAAGGCGGTGAAGTCTTGGCGCACGGTGGTCAGGGGTGGCAGGAAGTAATCCGAGCCTTCAATATCGTCGAAGCCTACGATGCTGACATCATCCGGGACGCGGACGCCGTTTTCGGCGAAGGCGCGTATGACCCCCAGGGCGGTGTGGTCGCTGGCGGCGAAGATGGCCTGGGGGATTTTTTCTTCCCGGACGAGCCGGAGGCCGGTCTCGTATGCCCACCGGGGGCTCCAGTCACCCTCGAGGCACAACCCTGGTTCTAGTCCTGCGTCACGGAGCGCGGCCTCCCAGCCACGCTTGCGCACGCGTCCGTCGAACCAGTCCATGGAGCCGGCGAGGTGGGCGATATCCGTGTGGCCCAGGTCGATAAGGTGCTGGGTGGCCAGCCGCGCCCCGAGTTCCTGGTTTTCCGAATACGTAAAGACGTTCGGAGTGGATGATGCTCCGGCCGCGATCATCTCCACCGGAACGCGGAATGACGCATTCCAGACGGCCGCGGCCATCTCCACCAGGGGAGCGATGACAATGATTCCCCCCACACCGGTATCGTCCAGGGTGTCCAGGGCTGCCTGCACGGACTCTTCGTCGGGTTGTTCGACGCTGATGACGGTTGTGGCGTAGCCCTTCTTGCGGGCGACGTTCTCGAGGGCCATCAGTGTCCCCACCGGGCCAAACCGCGGGGAGCCGTCAGAGAGGATGCCGATGGAGGTCGACCGGCTGGTGACCAGCGCGGTGGCTGCCCGGTTCCGGCGGTACCCGATGTCCTTGATGACCTGCAAAACACGCTGGCGCGTAGCCGCGCTTACGTCCGGCGCGTCATTGAGTACCCGCGAGACCGTTCCGAAGGAGACGCCGGCGGCTTGGGCCACGTCCATGATGGTGGGCTTCCGGCGCAGCGGGGCATCCGCTAGCTTCTCCTTCGCCTCACGGGAAACCGACATCCCTGCCACGTTCTCTCCTGTCTTGCACCTCCCGGACCGAACCAATGGGTTCCGTGCGTTTTCAATCCTACGTCGGCCGCACGTCCCGGCGGCCTGAAGCCGCTGCCCGCGTGATGCTTGACACAATCCTCCGTGAACGTTTACGATGAGGTCCGTAAACGTTTACGGTCGGTTCGTAAACGCTTACGGAGGTAGCACGTTCAATGAGGAAAGGAGCGGGATGGCTGACAGCAGCATCGTCTACGCACTCGCGCTCGATCCCAGCACTGGGCTTCGAAATGTCGACCCGGCCCAGTGGGCAAATTTGGAAGTGCTCCTGAGGGATACAGCGCCCAGCGATCTCGCAGCCGCTGTCCGCACCTTCGTCTCCGCCGGTTCCTCGGCCGTCGTCGGAATTTTCGATGGCAACCTGCTCTGGGCAAGCCTGGTTGTCTCTGTGGACCACTCCGGCGCACCCGCGTCCGTGTCCACGATTGCCGGTCCGATGGCCCAATCGGGCGGGGAAATGGCTAAAGCCGCAGGCGAAGCGGTGCGGTGGGTCCAAGCCCACCAAGGGCCCTGTTCCCTGGGCCTTTTCGTCGACAAGGTGCATGCAGAGGCGCTCCTGAAAGCTTCAGACAAAGCCGCCGCTCTACGCACAGCCTCGGCCGCCGGCGGACTCGTCCTCTCGCCGGTTCCCCCTGCCCTGGCAGTAGCGCTCGCCTGATCCATCCCACGCACCCACCCCATCCATCCACTCAAAAGCACTGGAGAACAATGATGATCCGCAGGCTTCCCATCGTGGCCCTGGCCGCAGCCCTGTCACTTTCTGTCGCTTCCTGCAGCAGTTCCACAACTGCCACGTCAAACGCCCCCGACGCCGGCGTGTCCGAAAAAGCCCAGCAGGCCCTTGACAAGATCAAGGGGCAGGTTCTGAGCAAGGGCCCCAACGGCGAGACGCCCTCGCCAGCGTCCGTCGCGGATTTGACTCCCGAAGAGATCGCGAAGGTCAAGGGACTCAACGCCAAAGCCGCAATCGTGATGCACTATGGCGGCAACGACTGGGCCACAGCCCAGGTAAACGGACTTAAGAGCGAACTTGAGAAGCTCGGCATCAAGGTCATCGCCACAACCGACGCGAACTTCAAGCCGGACAAGCAGGTCTCGGACATCGAGACTGTCATGACGCAGGATCCGGACATCATCGTTTCCATCCCAACGGACCCCGTGGCCACGGCCTCCGCGTACAAGAAAGCCGCGGATGCCGGCACGAAGCTCGTCTTCATGGACAACGTCCCCCAGGGGCTGACCGCCGGCAAGGACTACGTCTCTGTTGTTTCGGCCGACAACTACGGCAACGGCGTCGTCTCCGCCCACCAGATGGCCAAAGCGCTCGGGGGCAAGGGAAAGATCGGACTCGTCTTCCACCAGGCCGACTTCTTCGTGACCAAGCAGCGCTACGACGGATTCAAGGAAACCATCACGAAGGAGTACCCGGAGATCCAGATCGTCGAGGAAAAGGGCATAGCCGGTCCGGACTTCGCTGGAGATGCGCAGGCAGCTGCGAACGCCATGCTGAGCAAGTACCCTGACCTGGCCGGCATCTGGGCGGTGTGGGACGTTCCCGCCGAGGGTGTCATGGCTGCGGCCCGTGCCGCGGGCCGCCCGGACCTGAAGATCGCCACCGAGGACCTCGGCAAGAATGTCGCCATCGCCCTGGCCAAGGACGAACTCGTCATCGGCCTCGGAGCGCAGGTTCCGTTCGACCAGGGTGTTACAGAGGCACGGCTGGCTGCCGGCGCGCTCATCGGCAAGGAAGCGCCCGCCTATGTGGCGTTGAGTGCCCTCCCGGTTGACCACTCCAACGTCCTGGAAGCCTGGAAGCAGGTCTACCACGAGGACGCCCCGAAGGACATCCAGGACTCCTACAAGCAGTAGCCAGACCCGACGGCGCGGGGGCTCCAACCCCCGCGCCGCGCCGAAAGGGCAACCATGAACACCGCAGACAATGTCGTCGAAATGCGCTCGATCTCCAAGGGCTTCAACGGCGTTTCCGTGCTGAAGGACGTCGCCTTCGACGTCCGAAAGGGCGAGGTCCACGCACTCGCAGGCGGCAACGGCGCCGGGAAATCCACGCTCATGAAGATCCTCCAGGGCGTCTATCAGGCAGACGCTGGAGAGATCCTCATAGGCGGGGAACTGGCCGCCATCAACTCGATCCAGGACG
This sequence comes from Arthrobacter sp. AB6, assembly GCF_031844545.1. Lineage (NCBI taxonomy): Bacteria > Bacillati > Actinomycetota > Actinomycetes > Micrococcales > Micrococcaceae > Arthrobacter > Arthrobacter sp. AB6. The sequence continues at coordinate 5,894 of NZ_JAUZVL010000010.1, read as the reverse complement.
CGAAGGCCGCCGGGATCGGGATGGTTTTCCAGGAATTCAGCCTGGTACCGAGCCTGACCGTTGCACAGAACATCTTCCTTGCCGCCGAACCGCTCGGCAGGGGCGGCCTCATTGACGACCGTACCGCGGTGAAACGGGCCCGGGAGGTTTTCTCCGAGATGGAGGTCGACGTCGACCCCCGTGCGGAGGTCGCCCGGCTGGGGACTGCATACTGGCAGCTGACCGAGATCGCCAAGGCCCTGGCCCAGAACGCCCAAGTGCTGATCATGGACGAACCCACTGCCAGCCTGGCCCGGCACGAGTCCGAGGCGCTCTTCGAACTGATCGACCGCCTCAAGCAGCGGGGCATCTCCATCATCTACATCTCGCACCGCATGGACGAGGTGTACAGGCTCGCTGACCGGATCACCATCCTCCGCGACGGCCGCCACCTGCTTACCGCGCCACTGACCGACGTCACTCCCGAACAGATCGTCGAAGGCATCGTGGGCAAGAAGATCGAGGGCCAGCTTTCCTACCGCGCACGGGACCATGCGGTGCACGACGGCGCGCCCCTGCTGGAGGTGCGCGGGCTTAACGCCGGGCACCGGGTACGGGACGTTTCCTTCACGCTCCGGTCCGGTGAGATCCTCGGCCTGGCAGGGCTGATGGGAAGCGGACGCACCGAGCTCGCCCGTGCCCTCTTCGGCATCGACAAGGTGGACAGCGGTGACGTCCTCCTGCGGGGCAGGAAGGTCAACCTTGCCTCGCCCCAGCAGGCCATCAATGCCGGCGTCGCCCTCATCCCGGAGGACCGCAGGGCACAAGGCCTGGTACTGGAGCATTCCGTCCAGGACAACCTGCTGCTTCCCCTCCTTGGGCAGATCCAGCGGGGACCACTCCTCGACGGCGCCAAGGGCAAGGAATTGTCCTCGTCGCTGATCAAGAGGTTCGCGGTCAAGGTGGCCCACCCCAACCGCCCGGTGCGGCTCCTCTCGGGCGGCAACCAGCAGAAGGTGGTCATCGCCAAGTGGCTGGGCACCGATCCGGACATCCTGATCCTGGACGAGCCAACGGCCGGCGTGGACATCGGCACCAAAAGCGAAATCTTGGACATGATCCGTGAGCTGGCGAGTGCCGGCAAAGCCGTCATCGTCATCTCCTCCGAGTACCCCGAACTACTCGCGGTCAGCGACCGCGTCCTCGTCCTCAGGGACGGCTCCATCATCCGCGACATTCCCCGCAGCGAGATCGCTGACGAGGAGTATCTCCAACTTGCAGTCCAGGGAGTCTGAACAGTGAGCAAGGCAAACACCATCGCGCCCCGGGACACCGCGGCCCGCAATTTCGGCACCGTCCTGAAAGAACTCGACTGGCGGCGCTACGTCATCTACATCGGCTTCGTCGTCGTCTTCCTCTTCTTCGCCATTCTGCTGCGCGACCAGGGCTTCCTGTCGCCGAACAACCTGTTGAACATCTTCCGGCAGACCGCCACCATCACCGTCATCGCCGTGGGCATGACCTACGTAATCGCATGCGCGGAGATCGACCTGAGCGTCGGATCCGTGGCCGGCCTCTCCAGTGTCTGCACCGCGATGGCACTGTCCCAGTGGGGGCTGATTCCCGGCATCCTCGCGGGCCTCGCCGTCGGACTCGTGGTCGGATCAGTCAACGGTGCGCTTGTCAGCCTCCTCGGCATCCCGTCCTTCCTGGTGACGCTCGGCATGCTGGGGATAGCGGTCGGCGTCGCCCAATGGATCACAGCCTCGGCGCCCCAGCCCATCCTGAACGACACATTCAACATGCTGTTCGGATCCGGCAACTTCGGTCCCGTTCCAGGGCTGGTGGTCTGGAGCGCCATCTTCGTGGCCATCGGCGCCGTCGTACTGAACCGCACCAGGTTCGGCCGCCAGGTCCTGGCTACAGGAGGCAACCGCAATGCCGCAGAGTTCACCGGCATCAACACCAAGCGCATCAAATTCCAGGTGCTCCTTATCTCGGCCGTGGCGGCAAGCGTCGCCGGCATGCTCTACGCCGGCCGCCTCCAGTCCGGACGGTTCCAGTGGGGATCGGGAGACGAACTCTCTGCCATCGCCGCCGTCATCCTGGGTGGAACCAGCCTCTTCGGCGGGTTCGGCTCCATCATCGGCACCCTCTTCGGCGCCCTGCTGATCGGCCTGATCAACAACGGACTGATCCTCGCCGGACTCGACAGCAGCCAGCAGCAGGTTGTCCGCGGCGCCATCATCATCCTGGCCGTCGCTATGGCCCGGAAGAAGTAGCACACATGACTCTCAACTCTTCTTCGGCTCCTGAAAGGCACAAGCAATGAAACTTGGTTACTGTTCCATCACCTGGGGCGGCGTGGTGGGCCACGCCCAAGGCGTGACGAGCGTCAAGGACCTCTTTTACCTGACCCACGGGTCCATGAAGGACGCCGTCCGGGACATCGCATCCGTCGGCTACGAGGGTGTTGAGATGTTCGACGGCAACCTCGCGGAATACGCGGAAAAGCCCGAGGAGCTCAAAGAAATCCTCGCCAGTTCCGGGGTATCCCTTACAAGCGTGTACACGGGTGCGAACTTCATCTACGCCGATATCCTTCCGGACGAGCTGCACCGGATCCACCGGGCTGCCGAGCTGGCCGCAGACTTCGGAGCTGAACGGCTCGTGGTTGGAGGGGGAGCACGGCGCGCGGCCGGAACCACCGAAGAGGACTACCGCCGCCTCGGCGAGGCCCTTGACAACGTCACGGACATCGCCGAAAGCTTCGGGCTGTCGGCGAGCTACCATCCACACCTGACCACCATCGTGGAAAGCCCGGACGAGCTGGACAAGCTCATGCCGCTCACACGGATCGGTTTCTGCCCCGACACCGCCCATCTTGCGGCCGGCGGAGCAGATCCGGCCGCGGTCATCCGGAAGTACCCCGACAGGATCCGGCACGTCCACCTCAAGGACTTCCGGCAAGACCCTTTTTCCTTCCTCCCCCTGGGCCAGGGCGAACTCGACTTCCCGGACATCCTCGCGGCAATCCGGGAAAGCGGCTACGACAGCTGGCTCATGGTGGAACTCGACGGCTACGACGGGGATCCCCGGGAAGCGGCCGAGATCAGCAAGAAGTACCTCGAGAAACTCCTCTGACCATCCTGACCACCAGGGACAGCCACAGCAGGCAACTCCCGCCTTTTCCGAAAGGAACCTGATTCACATGCAGAACCTCAACGTCGGCCTCATCGGAGGCGGCTTCATGGGCAAAGCCCATTCCTTGGCTTATGCCGCTATGCCCATGTTCTTTTGGCCCGCCCCGGCCCTCCCGGTCCGCAAGGTCATCGCTGAGGCCAACCCGGAACTGGCCGCCGAAGCGGCCCGCCGCTTCGGCTTCGAGAATTCGACCTCGGACTGGCGCAGCATCATCGACGATCCGGACATCCACGTCGTAGATATTGCTACGCCAAACCACCTCCACGCAGAAATCGCGATCGCCGCGGCCGAAGCAGGCAAGCACATCATCTGTGAGAAACCGCTGGCGCGCACGGGCGAAGAATCAAAAGCCATGTACGACGCGGTGAAGGATAAGAACATCGTCCACATGGTCGCCTTCAACTACCGTCGCACTCCCGCGGTCGCGCTGGCCAAGAAATACATTGAGGAAGGTTCCATCGGCCGAATCCTCAGCTTCCGCGGCACCTACCTGCAGGACTGGAGCGCCGATCCCAACTCCCCGTTGTCCTGGCGTTTCCAGAAGTCGATCGCGGGGTCCGGCGCCCTAGGCGACATCGCAACCCACGTCATCGACATGGCCCGTTACCTCGTCGGTGAGTTCAGCTCCGTCAACTCCGTCCTGTCCACCTGGATCCCGGAGCGCCCGCTCCAAACGGGCGGCGCTGACGCACTCGGAACGGTGCGGGGCGGAGAGGGCCCGCGCGGCGAAGTTGACGTGGACGATGAGGTGATGACGATGATCCGCTTCGCCAACGGCGCCGTCGGATCCCTTGAGGCGACGCGCAACGCGTACGGAAGGAACAACTACATCACCTTCGAAATCCACGGAACCGAAGGAAGCATCGTCTTCAACTACGAACGGCGCGACGAGCTCCAGGTCTGCTTCGCCTCCGACCAAGGCGACCGCCGCGGATTCCGCACCGTTTACACCGGCCCGGCCCATCCCTACGGAGAAGGACTCTGGCCCATTCCGGCCCTCGGCATCGGCTACGGGGAAACGAAGATCATCGAAGCCTACGACTTCTTCAAAGCCATTGCGGAAGGCGGAAGCGTGAGCCCCAATTTCGCAGACGGCTACCAGACCGCACTCATCGACGACGCAATTGTCGAATCGGCTGCAAAAGACTCCTGGGTCGAGGTCCCACAGATCACCGCTTGATCCTAGGGGAGGGACGGTGAAGAGCCGTCCCTCCTCCGGTTGCGGACAGCCCTGGCTGACTGGGTCAGGACTGGAACTGCTGCATCACCGAGAGGTGCCCGGCCCGGGCCGAGACCAGGCATTTGGCCAGGTAGAAGGGCCGGTTGCCGTTCCGCACGTACTGGGTCAGGACCAGCACCGGGTCCGATGGACGCAGGTCCAGCAGCTTCGCCCGGCTGGGGCCCACCTGGCTGAGGCTGATCTGGCACTCGCCCGGCCCGGCCAGCCGGCCCAGCTGGTTGTTGAGCGCGGCAAGCAGGGTGGCGCCGCCGTCGTCCTCTATCTCAAGGGGCGCGGCGGCGCCCTTGCCGAAGCTGACGGGCTGGGCGGTGACATTTTCCTGCAGGTGGGCGATCGCCTCGCCGTCGCGGATCAGGACCGATTCCCAGAGCCAGCAGTCGGTGCCGGGTTCGACGCCGATGCCGGGGGCGACGAATTCGGAGGCGGCCTGCCGGACCACCTGGGTGCGTTTGACCTCCACCTGCTGGCCGGGGCTGCCGAGGACGTCCTCGAACGGCTGGATGCGCTCGATGCCGATGCGGGGGAGCGTGTCCGAGACGAAACGCCCGACGCCGCGCCTTGCCCTGATGAGCCCGTCCTCTTCGAGCAGCATGAGGGCTTCGCGGACCACCGTGCGGCTGACCTTCATGTCCGTGCCGAGTTCCGTTTCGGTGGGGATCATGGAACCGGGCGTGAGCAGGCCGTTGCGGATGGCCGCGGCGATCCGCGAATACACCGCGACGCGCAGGGGAGCGCCGGGCTGGGCAGCCACAGGCTGGGACAGGAACCGGGCGGCGTCCTGGTGCACGATATGCCTCGCTTGCTTGTGGTGGATCCGGTGTCGGTCCGGGGATTCCAGCCTAATGCAACGTCTGACGCGTGTGTTGGACAAGGGGGGGTGCTGACTGTGCGGGCAGGGCCTCCGTACACTGGGGACCATGGTCTCCCGTATCAGCGAACTGGTCCTCAACTGCGCCAATCCGGAACTCCTGGCAGGGTTCTGGAGCGATGTCCTCGGCTACGTCGAGCTTGGCCGGGAGGACGGTGCCATCGAGATCGGCCCGCCGGACGCCGGGTTCGGCGGCCTGCAGCCCACCATCATCCTGAGCCCGAGCAGCAACCCGCGGACCGGGCGCCTCCCCCTGCACATCGACGTCAACCCCATCGACCGGGACCAGGACGCCGAGCTGGAACGCCTGCTTGCCCTCGGGGCCCGCCCGGCCGACGTCGGGCAGGCAGGCGACGAGCCATGGCACGTCCTGGCCGATCCCGAGGGCAACGAGTTCTGCCTCCTGCGCAAGCGGCTTGACGCCTGACCTGGCACTGAGCTGCCCGGGCGGCATGGTCCCAAAGGGGGGAAAAGAAAAGATGAAAGCCTTGGCTTCGGTTTCGCTGGCGGAGTTGCTTGTGCAGCTGCTGGCAGCGGGCTCTCATTCGACGTGTCCCACCTAGGCGGCGTCGCAGGCGCCCGGGCGCGGGTCAGTGACCTCCC